>NZ_DXLC01000022.1:0-3751 GCF_019414905.1 Streptococcus sp.
CTATTCCAAGTAGCAGGGAGAGATAATTCGCTTTTGAACGTCCCTCTCGCTTCAACAAAATGACCCCATTATAGATTAGAAAGATGCCACTTAGAAAAAGCAAAAAAGGAAGTAAAATAAAGGGAAATATAAAAAAAGCGAAATGAATCTTCTCATACCCATTTTGATAAAAAAGGTAGCCTAGATAAAAATAACTGGAAATGAGGGATAATAAGAATAATACTGGATTCCACAAACTTCTATTATCCTTCCAAAATGACACTATAAATGCTAATACAATTCCTATAACGAGATACATTTCTTCCTCCTTTAATAACTACATTTTATCATAATTATCTAAAGAGAAAAAGAGGGCATCTATCCCTCTTACTCCTTCATCTGACTCTCTGCATCTGCCACGACTTGTTCTAGACTGGTCTGACCAAGTTCAGCCTCCATCGCCAACTGAATTCTCTCCAATTTTTGATCCAAAACATCATGAATATGAGCTCCTACAGGGCAATTTGGATTTGGATTGTCATGGAAACTGAAGAGTTGACCAGTCTTACCAAGACACTCAACCGCCTGATAAACATCTAATAGACTAATGTCTTTGAGATCCTTAACAATCTCTGTTCCGCCTGTTCCACGCGCTACTGAAATCAGCTCTGCCTTCTTCAACTGGGACAAGGTCTTTCTGATAATGACAGGATTGACCCCGACACTAGCAGCCAGAAAATCACTGGTCACCTTACTTTCCTTCCCCTTGAGGGCAATAATTATCAGCATATGAGTCGCAATAGTAAATCTACTTGGAATTTGCATCCTCTTCTCCTTTTTACGAGGCTACCCTGCCTCTACTCTTCTTTTTCTATTATTATACCCTTTTTAGTTGTAATGTCAATCGTTACCACTTTTCAACCAGGCATCTAATTCCCTATCATAACCCTCTTTCTGGGCCAGTTCTCTCAAAAATTCCTGATGATGAGTATGGTGGATACCATTGACCAGACTTTCATAATAAACCTCAAAATAAGGAAGGTTGAGGTCTTTAGCCAGTTGCAATTCAGCTACCACATCGTAGTCTACCCGTCGGAAGTCCATATCTACCAAGCCCTTGTCATCAAATTCTAAAATCATATACTGGGCTCGCAAGTCCTTCCGTAACTGGGCATCTAGAAAGAAAGGCTGCCCAATCGAACCCGGATTGACAATTAATTGCCCACCAGTCCCGTAACGAAGCAACTGCTGGTGAATATGACCATATACAGCGATATCACAAGGCGGATTGGTCACCAAACGGTCAAAATCCTCTTGCGTTCCAGTATGAATCAACTCTCTCCCCCAGTTCTTATCAGGCAGATGATGGCTAATTCCAACTGTCAAATTCCCAAACTGACGATGAATCTGGAGTGGTTGATTGTGGAGCAGTTCAATTTCTTCTAGGGAAATTTCCTCTAAAACATACTGGCACTGGCGTAAAAGATAGCGTTGACTGGGACGAGTACTATCCAATTCCTTGCGGACACCATGCCAAAGACTGTCTTCCCAGTTTCCCAAAACTCTAGCCGTAATCGGTAGTTGAGCCAACAAGTCCAAAATCCTTCTACGCCCTGTTCCTGGCATGAGAATGTCTCCCAAAAGCCAGTATTCATCCACTCCTAGCTCCCGAGCATCTGCCAAAACTGCCTCTAAAGCAGTGGTATTGCCATGAATATCTGAAAGAAGAGCTATTTTCGTCATATCCATCTCCTCGTTTTTTCTCTTGCAATAAGTATAACATAAAAAGTCACAGCTAGAGAAATCTAGCTTTTTTTGATATACTAGATAAAGATATTAGACAAGAGGAAACGAATGACCCCGAATAAAGAAGATTATCTAAAGTGTATTTATGAAATTGGCATAGACCTGCATAAAATTACCAACAAGGAAATTGCGGCCCGCATGCAAGTCTCTCCCCCTGCCGTAACTGAAATGATTAAACGGATGAAGAGCGAAAACCTCATCCTTAAGGACAAGGAATGTGGCTATCTACTGACTGACCTCGGCCTCAAATTGGTCTCTGAGCTCTATCGTAAGCATCGCTTGATTGAAGTTTTTCTAGTCCATCATTTAGACTATACGAGTGACCAGATTCACGAGGAAGCTGAAGTCTTGGAACATACTGTCTCTGACCTGTTCGTGGAAAGACTGGATAAATTGCTAGGATTTCCCAAGACCTGCCCTCACGGAGGAACTATTCCTGCCAAGGGAGAACTCTTAGTTGAAATCAATAACCTGCCACTAGCTGACATCAAGGAAGCTGGCTCCTATCGCCTAACTCGGGTGCACGATAGTTTTGACATTCTCAGTTATCTGGACAAGCACTCACTTCACATCGGTGACCATATCCAAGTCAAGCAGTTTGATGGCTTTAGCAATACCTTCACTATCCTCAGTAAAGACGAGGACTTACAAGTAAGTATGGACATTGCCAAACAACTCTATGTCGAGAGAATCGACTAATTTCTCCAATCCCCTACCAACCCTGAAAATCAAATTTTCAGGGTTTTATTTCTAGCATTTGATTTTGCTTTCATTTAGTTGTAGAATGTTTGTAAAAAACAAGAAAGATAGTTTAAACTATGAAAAAATCACTAAAAATTTTTGCTACATCTAAATGGTTCGACCTCTTCGGGGTTGCTTTGGTCGTTGGGATTGCGATTGCATCTGGTTACCTCAACTCACGCCTCGATAAATTCGTAGATTGGGGACCATGGACAGCTCTTGTACCCTTTGGATTGATTTCCGTAACCAACGTTGGGATTTCCATGTTGTCCACTCGTTTCACGGGGAAATTAAGCAAATGGGGAAATTACTTTGGTATTGTTAATACCATTTTGTCCGGTGCTATTGATTATATCCTTGGAAATAAGGCGGCCATTATCACCTATCCTGTCACCTTCCTCATTTATACCTTTGCGATTAAGAAATGGGAAGCTTCGCAAGAAGGCAGACCCAACCAAATGAGCCAAAAACAGCTAAAATTGGCGGCCATCATTATTTCCATCATCGCCTTCCTCTTTGCCTTTGTGACAAACTATATCGGCTATGGGGGCAAGATGAATCTCCTTGCCTACGTAACAACTATTGCCTTTGCACTGTCCCTCATTGCAAATGCTTTGAACGCATTGAAACTAACAACTCAGTGGGGCTTTTGGTTGATTTACAATTTCGTTCAGCTGACAAAAGCTGGTATTCAAGGAAACTTCGCCAATATCGGTAAATACATCTTTTATATCCTCAATGCAATCGGAGCTTTATTTGTCTGGAATGATGAAGAAGTTAGATAATAGAACAAAACTCAAATAAAGAATACTAGCCAACTTAAGAGAATCTCCCTTCTGCTATTTTTATCATTTTAGTTGTAACTTCTATTCTTTTGGAGTAGAATGAAGATAGATAAAAGAGGGAGGTCATCTTATGAAAAATCTCTTTAGAATCCATTTTACAGCAATTGCAGTTATCGATTTGCTACTATTTGCATTTTTTACCACTAGACCCGAGACAGCTTTAGAATGGCTCTTGCTCTCTGGTTTTATTTTCCTCCTTGCTCAGGGACTCCTGCTATTTCGCTTGGTTTTCCGACTCAAACATCAATTCGCTGAGATTTATCCTCAAATCAATAAAAAGATTCGCTTCTATTATTTAGGAGTTCTCACCATTGATTTTCTATTTTTTATCCTTTTAGCCTTCACTAGTTCTCAGCGTTCTCCCTCTCTTATGCCAATTG
>NZ_DXLC01000220.1:0-19500 GCF_019414905.1 Streptococcus sp.
TACTGAGCGATTGTACGGTCAGATGAGAAGAATCCTGCTTTAGAAATGTTAACGATAACTTTATCCAACCATGCGTCACGGTCTTCGTAGTCAGCCAACATTTGCTCTTTCACTTTGATGTAATCTTCCAAGTCAAGAAGAGTCATGAACCAGTCTTTGTTGATCAATTCATTGTAAAGACGTTCCAAGCGCTCTTTGTTTCCAGCTGCAAGAACTGCATCGCTAACGATGAAGTCAACCAATGGTTTGATAGCTTCACGAGCGTAGAATTCGCTTGATTTGTAAGCTGCTTTTGCGTAAAGGTCGATAACAGTTTCTGAATCTTCACCAAAGATGTAGATGTTTTCATCACCAACCAACTCAGCGATCTCCACGTTAGCTCCGTCCATAGTACCAAGAGTCAAAGCTCCGTTCAACATGAATTTCATGTTACCAGTACCTGAAGCTTCTTTAGAAGCAAGTGAGATTTGTTCTGAGATATCACATGCTGGGATAAGGAAGCTTGCTGCAGTAACGTTATAGTTTTCAACCATAACTACTTGCAAGTGTGGAGCTACTGCTGGATCGTTAGCAATAACTTCTGACATGCAAAGGATCAAGTGGATGATGTCTTGAGCGATTGTATAGGCTGGAGCTGCTTTACCACCAAATAAGATTGTGATTGGACGAGCAGGGATGTTACCAGCTTTGATGTCAAGGTATTTGTGAATCACGTACAAAGCGTTCATTTGTTGGCGTTTGTACTCGTGAAGACGTTTGATTTGGATGTCAAAGATAGAGTTTGGATTGATTTCCACACCTTGGTGTTCTTTCAAGTGACGAGCCAATTTACGTTTGTTGTGAGCCTTGATGCTTTCCAATTTTTCTTTGACAGCTGCTTTGTCTTCATAAGACAAAAGTTTTTCAAGCTCATCTGCTTCATGGTGCCAACCTTCTCCAAGAATCTCATCCAAGTAGTGAGACAATCTTGGGTTAGCATGCATAAGCCAACGACGGAAAGTAATACCGTTTGTTTTGTTGTTGAATTTTTCTGGGTAAAGGTCGTAGAAAGCTTTCAACTCAGAATTTTTCAAGATTTCAGTATGAAGTGCTGCTACCCCGTTAACACTGTATCCGTAGTGGATATCCATGTGAGCCATGTGAACACGTCCGCTCTCATCGATAATTTGAACAGCTGGATCTTTGTATTCTGCTTTCACACGACGGTCCAATTCTTCAATGATTGGTACCAAGTGAGGAACCACTTCTTGCAAGAATTCAAGAGGCCATTTTTCAAGGGCTTCAGCAAGGATTGTGTGGTTAGTGTAGGCAGTCATGCTACGAACGATTGAGATTGCTTCATCAAGTTCAATACCACGTTCAGTCAAAAGACGGATCAATTCAGGAATCACCATTGATGGGTGAGTATCGTTGATTTGTACAACTGCATAGTCAGCAAGGTCATGCAAGTTGCTTCCTTTTTCGATTGCTTCGTCGATGATCAATTGCGCACCGTTTGAAACCATGAAGTATTGTTGGAAGATACGGAGCAATTCACCTTGACGGTCACTATCATCTGGGTAAAGGAAGAGAGTCAAGTTGCGAGCGATATCTGTCTTGTCAAAGTTGATACCATCTTTAATGATTGAAGAATCAACTGAATCCAAGTCAAACAAACGCAAACGGTTTTTCGTAGCTGTTTTGTATCCAGGTACATCGATATCGTAAAGAGTAGATGTCAATGTAAAGTGTGCAAATGGTACTTGGTAGCTACGGCTTGAACGAACCAACCAGTTTTGGTCAGTCAACCAAGCGTTAGGAATTGTTTCTTGTTGGTTGTTTTTAAGAACTTGTTGGAAAAGACCAAAGTGGTAGTTAAGACCAACACCGTCACCATTCAAACCAAGAGTCGCAATTGAGTCGATAAAGCAGGCAGCCAAACGTCCCAAACCACCATTACCAAGAGATGGTTCCAATTCAACTTCTTCAACTTCGATCAAGTCTTTACCTGCAGCAGCAAGTTCTTTTTTGACATCGTCGTAAAGACCAAGGTTGATCAAGTTGTTTGACAAGAGTTTACCAATCAAGAACTCAGCTGAGATATAGTAAACTTTCTTTTTACCAGTGTTGACTGGTTTTTGGCTGCTTGCAAGCTTGCTGTAGTTAAGAAGAGCAAGGTAAAGCTCTTCATTGCTACATTCTGCAATGGTTTTATTGTAACGATTTTGTACAAATTCTTGTAGTGATAACATGTTTAAGGTGTCTCCTGATATTGTATTATTTCTTTAATTCTACCAAATTTTCATTAATTCGTCGATAGATTGTTGTCAAGTCAAGCAAACCTTCCTCGACAGCTGGTGTCAATTGATCTTCAGTCATACGCCAAGACCAGTTTCCACCGAGGGTAGATGGGAAGTTCATACGAGCTGTCTCATCCAATTCTAGCAAATCTTGCATAGTTGCAATTGCCATGAAGCTAACTGATGAAAAGACTGTACGAAGCATAGCGTGTGGAACTGTTTCGTATTCTTTACGGTTAGTATAGCGAGCCATGTACTCACGAGTCGCATCATCAATCTCGTTACGGTACCAACCAAGGACCGTGTTGTTATCGTGAGTTCCTGTGTACATAACTGAGTTAGCAGGTGCCAAGTGTGGGCTATCGATACTTTCGTCTTCTGGATTGAAGGCAAATTGAAGAATCTTCATTCCTGGGAAGCCAGTACGTTCACGCAACTCAATAACTTCATCTGTCATGAAGCCAAGGTCTTCTGCGATGATGTTTAGCTCACCAAGTTCTTCCTTAACGGCTGCAAAAAGCTTGTAGCCCGGACCTTTCACCCACTCACCAGGTGCTGCTGTATCGGAACCAGCAGGGATTTCCCAGTAAGATTCGAAGCCGCGGAAGTGGTCGATACGAACGATATCATAGATTTTGAAGCTTTCACGCAAGCGTTCAATCCACCATTTATAGCCGTCTTTGTCCATTGCTTCCCAATCATAGATTGGGTTACCCCAAAGCTGACCAGTTGCAGAAAACTCATCTGGTGGGCATCCTGCGATGCAAGTCGCCTTACCGTTGACATCTGTCTTGAAGAGATGTGGATTTGCCCACATATCGCTTGAATCTTCCGCTACGTAGATTGGCATGTCCCCAACGATTTCGATGTGGTTGTCGTTAGCGTAAGCTTTCAATTTCAACCATTGTTGGAAGAAGAAGTATTGAGTCACACGGTGGTAAACCAACTTGTCTGCCAATTGCTCACGGTAGCTTTCAAGTGCTGAAGCTTTACGAACGCGAGCATCAGCATCTGGCCATTCAGTCCAAGCAAGATTTTCAAAATGCTCTTTGATAGCCATATACTCAGCAAAGAGCTCAAGCCATGATTGGTTGTCTTGAGCAAATTTCTCAAAATCTTTAACATCTCCAACTTCAAAGAAACGTTTCACCGCTTTTTCTAAAAGAGGACGACGTGCATAGTAGATTTTAGCATAATCAACTTCAGACGCATCGCTACCAAAGTCAACTCCTTCAAGGTCACTTGCTTCCAACAAACCTTGCTCCACCAAGATATCCAAATCGATAAAATGAGTGTTTCCTGCGAAGGCTGAGAAAGATTGGTAAGGAGAGTCTCCGTAACTAGTTGTTCCTAGTGGAAGGATTTGCCAGTAACGTTGTTTCGTGCGAACCAAGAAATCAACGAAGTCGTAAGCACTTTGACCAAATGATCCGATTCCGTAGGCTCCTGGGAGAGAAGAGATGTGCATCAACACACCACTTTGACGTTTTTTCATAAACAACACCTCGTGTATTTGTAGTTTAATTTTTCATTTTTGGGCGCAAACGTTTGCGTTAAGATAAGTATACTTCATTTTTGGAATAATTGCAAGCGGTTTTAAAAAAACTTTTTGATTATTTTTAAAAAAAACTTGTCCTTATTTATGTATACATATACATTTTTTCTTTTCTATTTACAAAATCTTCTTCAACTACAAATAGAAGGCTCAACTTAGCCTACTTTTGGTCTAGAGCAATTTATTTTTTGTTCAAAATCTAGGCAATCGTTTCCCTAAATAATTTCAGTAAAAGCATGAAAATATATTTTCTAACTTTTCTTCTATTATAAACAAATAAAACGCTTACCCTTTCCGTGAAATTTTTTTAAAATTTTTACAAAAAACACTTGCAACCGTTTTCTATTTGTGCTATACTAGTCCCATAAAGGAAAACGTTTGCGTTTCCTCATTATAAAATTTGTTATTCTTTAGGAGGAATACACTATGTCATCTAAATTCATGAAGAGCGCTGCTGTGCTTGGAACTGCTACACTTGCTAGCTTGCTTTTGGTAGCTTGCGGAAGCAAAACTGCTGATAAACCTGCTGATTCTGGTTCATCTGAAGCGAAAGAAATCACTCTTTACGTTGAGGACCAATACAAAGCTTATGCTGAAACAGTAGCTAAAGCTTATAAAGAACAATCAGGAACAACAGTTAACATCAAATCTGGTGACCAAATGGGTGGGCTTGACAAACTTTCTCTTGACAACCAATCAGGTCAAGCTCCTGACGTTATGATGGCTCCATACGACCGTGTAGGTAGCCTTGGTACTGACGGACAACTTTCAGAAGTGAAATTGAGCGACGGTGCTAAAACAGATGATAAAACTAAATCTCTTGTAACAGCTGCTGACGGTAAAGTTTACGGTGCTCCTGCCGTTATCGAGTCACTTGTTATGTACTACAACAAAGACTTGGTAAAAGAAGCTCCAAAAACATTTGCTGACTTGGAAAACCTTGCTAAAGATAGCAAATACGCATTCGCTGGAGAAGATGGAAAAACTTCTGCTTTCCTAGCTGACTGGACAAACTTCTACTTTGCATACGGACTTCTTGCTGGTAACGGCGGTTACGTATTCGGACAAAACGGTAAAGACGCTAAAGACATCGGTCTTGCAAACGACGGCGCTATCAAAGGTGTAGAATACGCTAAAACTTGGTATGAAAAATGGCCTAAAGGTATGCAAGATACTGAAGGAGCTGGAAACCTAATCCAAACTCAATTCCAAGAAGGTAAAACAGCTGCTATCATCGATGGACCTTGGAAAGCTCAAGCCTTCAAAGACGCTAAAGTAAACTACGGTGTTGCAACTATCCCAACTCTTCCAAACGGAAAAGACTACGCAGCATTTGGTGGTGGTAAAGCTTGGATCATCCCATCAAGCACTAAGAACCTTGAAGCTGCTCAAAAATTTGTAGACTTCCTTGTTTCAACTGAACAACAAAAAGCCTTCTACGATAAAACTAATGAAATCCCAGCTAACACTGAAGCTCGTTCATACGCTGAAGGTAAAAATGATGAGTTGACAACAGCTGTTATCAAACAGTTCAAGAATGCTCAACCAATGCCAAACATCTCTCAAATGTCAGCTGTTTGGGACCCAGCTAAAACAATGTTGTTTGAAGCTGTAAGTGGTAAGAAAGATGCTAAAACAGCTGCAAACGATGCTGTAACATTGATCAAAGAAACAATCAAACAAAAATTTGGTGAATAAGAAATTTGTTCAAGGGGGGTGGAAATCAAATCCCCCTTTGAATTTATCAACAAAAACACAAATAGTTTAGGTTTTATCTAGAAACCAGTATCCTATGAAAGGAGTTATTATGGAAAAGCAACAACCTAGTAAAGCAGCCCTGCTGTCTATCATTCCTGGGTTAGGACAGATTTACAATAAACAAAAGGCCAAAGGTTTTATCTTCCTTGGTGTAACCATCGTATTTGTCCTTTATTTCCTAGCACTTGCAGCCCCTGAATTGAGCAATCTCATCACTCTTGGTGACAAGCCAGGTCGTGACAATTCCCTCTTTATGCTGATTCGTGGTGCCTTCCATTTAATCTTTGTAGTCGTTTATGTACTCTTTTATTTCTCAAATATTAAAGATGCACATACAACTGCTAAACACATTAACAATGGTATTCCAGTAGCACTTACCTTTAAAGAAATGGTCAAAGGAATCTATGAAAATGGCTTCCCTTACCTCTTGATCATTCCATCTTATATTGCCATGACTTTTGCAATCATCTTCCCAGTTATCGTAACCTTGATGATTGCCTTTACTAACTACGACTTCCAACACTTACCACCAAACAAATTGTTGGACTGGGTTGGTTTGACGAACTTTACGAACATCTGGAGTTTGAGTACCTTCCGTTCTGCCTTCGGTGCCGTT
The DNA here is from genome assembly GCF_019414905.1 of Streptococcus sp. Classification (GTDB taxonomy): domain Bacteria; phylum Bacillota; class Bacilli; order Lactobacillales; family Streptococcaceae; genus Streptococcus. The sequence continues at coordinate 6,209 of NZ_DXLC01000220.1, forward strand.
CTTTCTTGGACTATCATCTGGGCTTTGGCTGCCTCAACTTTACAAATCGTAATCGGTATCTTCACAGCTATCATTGCTAACCAACCATTTATCAAAGGAAAACGTATCTTTGGTGTTATTTTCCTTCTTCCTTGGGCTGTCCCAGCCTTCATCACTATCTTGACATTTTCAAACATGTTTAACGATAGTGTCGGAGCCATCAACACTCAAGTCTTGCCAATCTTGGCTAAATTCCTTCCTTTCCTTGATGGTGCTCTTATTCCTTGGAAAACAGATCCAACTTGGACAAAAATTGCCTTGATTATGATGCAAGGTTGGCTTGGATTCCCATACATCTACGTTTTGACTTTAGGTATCTTACAATCTATTCCTAACGACCTTTACGAAGCAGCTTATATTGACGGTGCTAATGCTTGGCAAAAATTCCGCAACATCACTTTCCCAATGATCTTGGCTGTTGCAGCACCTACTTTGATTAGCCAATACACCTTCAACTTTAACAACTTCTCTATCATGTACCTCTTCAATGGTGGAGGACCTGGTAGTGTCGGAGGTGGAGCTGGTTCAACCGATATCTTGATCTCATGGATTTACCGTTTGACAACAGGTACATCTCCTCAATACTCAATGGCGGCAGCTGTTACCTTGATTATCTCTATCATTGTCATCTCAATCTCTATGATCGCATTCAAGAAACTACACGCATTTGATATGGAGGACGTCTAAGATGAATAACTCAATTAAACTCAAACGTAGACTGACTCAAACCCTTACTTACCTCTACTTAATTGGCCTATCAATCGTGATTATCTATCCACTTTTGATTACCATCATGTCAGCCTTTAAAGCAGGTAACGTCTCAGCCTTTAAACTAGATACTAATATCGACCTCAATTTCGATAACTTTAAAGGCCTCTTCACTGAAACCTTGTACGGTACTTGGTACCTCAATACTTTGATTATCGCCTTGATTACCATGGTTGTTCAAACAAGTATCATCGTACTTGCTGGTTATGCCTACAGCCGTTACAACTTCTTGGCTCGTAAACAAAGTTTAGTCTTCTTCTTGATTATCCAAATGGTGCCAACCATGGCCGCTTTGACAGCCTTCTTCGTTATGGCACTTATGTTGAACGCCCTTAACCACAGCTGGTTCCTCATCTTCCTCTACGTTGGTGGTGGTATCCCAATGAATGCTTGGCTCATGAAAGGCTACTTCGATACAGTGCCAATGTCTCTAGACGAATCTGCAAAACTAGACGGTGCAGGACACTTCCGCCGCTTCTGGCAAATTGTTCTTCCACTTGTTCGCCCAATGGTTGCCGTACAAGCTCTCTGGGCCTTCATGGGACCTTTCGGGGACTACATCCTCTCTAGTTTCTTGCTTCGTGAGAAAGAATACTTTACTGTTGCCGTAGGTCTCCAAACCTTCGTTAGCAATGTGAAAAACATGAAGATCGCCTACTTCTCAGCAGGTGCTATCCTCATTGCCCTTCCAATCTGTATTCTCTTCTTCTTCCTACAAAAGAACTTTGTTTCAGGACTTACAAGTGGTGGTGACAAGGGATAATATATCCCCGCCACCCTTTTTCATTTTGAAGCTTGTGACTATAAAAATATCCTTGTAACAAGCAATTTTTCTCCTAGACTTGAAATAAAGCGCATTTCTCTATATAATAATACTCATATAGAAAACACCTTTTAGAAAGATACCTATGCTTCCATATCCATTTTCTTATTTTTCAAGTATTTGGGGATTTCGTAAGCCCCTATCCAAACGTTTCGGGCTCAACTGGTTTCAACTTCTCTTTACCAGTATCTTCCTTATCAGCTTGTCTATGGTACCAATTGCCATTCAAAACAGCTCCCAGGAGACTTATCCGCTAGAAACCTTTATCGATAATGTCTATGAACCATTGACAGATGAGGTTGTTCAGGACCTCTCTGAACACGCTACAATTGTTGATGGCACATTAACTTATACTGGAACAGCTAGTCAAGCATCTTCTATTGTGATTGGTCCAAGTCAAAGTAAGGAACTACCTAAGGACTTGCAACTGCATTTCGATACGAATGAGCTCGTCATCAGCAAGGAAGGTAAGGAACTGACCCGCGTCTCTTACCGAGCCATTGAGACTGAGAGTTTCAAAAGCAAAGACAGCTTAACCCAAGCGATTTCTAAAGACTGGTACCAACAAAATCGTGTCTATATCAGTCTCTTCCTAGTTCTCGGTGCAAGCTTCCTCTTTGGTTTGAATTTCTTTATCGTCTCTCTAGGGGCTAGTCTTCTCCTTTATATCACTAAGAAATCACGCCTCTTTTCATTTAAAACCTTTAAAGAGTGCTACCATTTTATCTTGAACTGTTTAGGATTGCCGACTCTGATTACGCTTATTTTGGGATTATTTGGCCAAAATATGTCAAACCTCATCACTGTACAAAACATTCTTTTTGTCCTTTATCTGGTCACTATCTTTTATAAAACGCATTTCCGTGATCCAGATTACCATAAATAGGAGATTTTTATGCCCGTTACGATTAAAGACGTGGCCAAGGCTGCTGGTGTTTCGCCTTCAACCGTAACCCGTGTTATTCAAAATAAATCAACCATTAGCGACGAAACGAAAAAACGCGTTCGCAAGGCGATGAAGGAACTCAATTACCACCCCAACCTCAACGCTCGCAGTTTGGTAAGTAGCTATACCCAAGTTATCGGCTTAGTTCTTCCTGATGACTCAGATGCCTTCTACCAGAATCCTTTCTTTCCATCAGTCCTACGTGGCATTTCTCAAGTCGCCTCTGAAAACCACTATGCCATTCAGATAGCAACAGGGAAAGATGAGAAGGAGCGTCTTACTGCCATCTCACAAATGGTCTATGGTAAACGTGTAGACGGTTTAATTTTCCTTTATGCCGAAGAGGAAGATCCTTTAGTCAAACTGGTGGCTGATGAGCAGTTCCCCTTCCTCATCCTCGGAAAATCTCTGTCCCCCTTCATTCCACTTGTCGATAATGACAACGTTCAAGCTGGCTTTGATGCGACTGAATATTTCATCAAAAAAGGCTGCAAGCGAATTGCCTTTATTGGAGGGACTAAGAGACTCTTCGTAACACAAGACCGTTTAACAGGCTATGAGTCAGCACTCAAACAGTACCAACTGCCTCTTGATAGTAACTTGACCTATTTTGCGAACGAATTTCTGGAAGAAAAAGGTTATCAATTCAGTAAGCGTTTGTTTAAACACGATCCTATGATTGACGCTATCATCACAACTGATAGCCTCCTAGCTGAAGGGGTCTGTGACTACATCGCTAAGCACCAACTGGATGTCCCTGTTCTCAGCTTCGACTCAGTCAATCCCAAGCTCAACTTGGCAGCCTATGTCGACATCAATAGCCTAGAACTTGGTCAAACATCATTTGAAACGATTCTTCAGATTATCAACGATGCTAAAAGCAATAAACAAATTTGTTACCGTCAGTTAATCGCTCACAAAATTATCGAAAAATAAAAACCAGCTCGCGCTGGTTTTTTTGGTCACTAATTTTCTGTTTCAACGAATCGTCCCAGAATATGAACATTCTCAGATACAGAGACAAAGGCGCCTGGATCCACCTGTTTCATAATCTGTTTAAATTCATTAAACTCTGCACGTGTAATGACAGTGATTAAAACTGCCTTTCTCTCGTGATTATAGGTTCCTTCTGCATCGTGGATCATGGTTGCTCCGCGGTGCAATTTTTTATGGATTTTTTCAATTACCTTCTCTGGATGATTGGTCACAATCATAGCCTGCATGCGTTTTTGCTTGGTAAAGACCGCATCTGTCACCCGGCTAGAGACAAAGATGGTAATCATAGAGTAGAGAGCGTATTTCCAACCAAAGGTCAAACCTGCTATCAGCATGATGGTTCCATTTACCAAGAAAGAAATACTACCGACATTCTTACCCGTTTTCTTGCGAATGGTCAGACTGACGATATCCGTCCCACCACTGGAGATATTGTTGCGAAGAGCAAAACCAATCCCCAAGCCCATGACAACACCCCCAAAAAGGGCATTGATAATGGGATCCTCCGTCAAGGTCGCCACAGGGACAAACTGGATAAAGAAGGAACTCATGGACACCGTGATAAAGGTAAAGACGGTGAACTTATGCCCAATCTGATACCAAGCCAAGACCATCAAAGGAAAATTAATGGCATAGAAGGTCAGCGAAATCGGAATATGAAAACCAAACCAGTGATTACTCAAAGCAGAAATAATCTGTGCCAGACCTGTCGCACCACTCGAATACACATGTCCTGGTTGGAAAAAGAAATTGACCGCTACTGCTGATAAAAAACCATAGACCAGAGAAGCTGAAATCTTCTCATCATACTTTTCTCGAGAGATGCTTTGTAAGACACGTAAAATTTTTATCTGATGAGCAAAGCGGCGCAGATAATAGCGCCACCGCTTAATTTGTTTTGCTTGTTTCATCTTCTTCTACTTGTAAGCTGAGTTCCTCTAGTTGTTTGAGAGCTACTGTTGAAGGAGCTTGTGTCATTGGGTCAGTTGCCTTGTTGTTCTTAGGGAAGGCAATAACTTCACGGATATTTTCTTCTCCTGCAAGCAACATGACAAAACGGTCAAGCCCAAGAGCCAAACCACCGTGTGGTGGGAAACCATAGTCCATAGCTTCAAGAAGGAAACCAAACTGATCATTTGCTTCTTCAGATGAGAAACCAAGAGCCTTGAACATACGTTCTTGAAGGTCTTTTTGGTTGATACGAAGGCTACCACCACCAAGCTCATAACCGTTCAAGACGATATCGTAAGCAATAGCACGAACCTTAGCCAAATCGCCTTCTAATTCGTGAGCAGTCTCTTCCTGTGGAAGAGTAAATGGATGGTGGGCGCTCATGTAGCGGCCTTCTTCTTCAGACCATTCAAACATTGGCCAGTCAACCACCCAAAGGAAGTTAAATTTATCGTTATCAATCAAACCAAGCTCTTTGGCAATACGTCCACGAAGGGCACCGAGTGTTGCATTGGCCACTTCAAGCGTATCTGCCACAAAGAGAACCAAGTCCTTGTCCTCAAGCGCAAGTGCTGCTGTCAATTCTGCTTGGATGCCAGTCAAGAACTTGGCAACTGGTCCGTTTAATTCTCCATCAACAACCTTAACCCAAGCAAGACCTTTGGCACCATATTGTTTGGCTACTTCCGTCATCTTGTCGATGTCTTTACGGGAATAGTTGTCCGCAGCGCCTTTGACTACAATTGCTTTTACAGCAGGTGCTTCTGAAAAGACTTTAAAGTCTACACCTTTGACCACTTCTGTCAAGTCTTGAAGCAACATGTCAAAACGGGTATCTGGCTTGTCAGAACCATAAAGAGCCATAGCATCATCGTATTTCATACGAGGGAATGGCAACGTCACTTCGATGCCTTTAGTTTCTTTCATGACGCGCGCAATCAAGCCTTCTGTGATATCTTGGATTTCTTGCTCAGTAAGGAAAGATGTTTCCAAGTCGACCTGGGTGAACTCAGGCTGGCGGTCACCACGCAAGTCCTCATCACGGAAACATTTGACGATTTGGTAATAACGGTCAAAACCAGCATTCATCAACAATTGCTTAGTGATTTGTGGACTTTGAGGAAGAGCATAAAAATGCCCTTTATTGACACGAGATGGTACCAAATAGTCACGCGCCCCTTCAGGAGTTGACTTAGAAAGGAATGGTGTCTCCACGTCGATAAACTCCAATTCATCCAAGTAGTTGCGGATAGAGTGGGTCACCTTAGCACGAAGTTTGAGATTTTCCAACATTTCTGGACGACGAAGGTCAAGGTAACGGTAACGCAAACGCGTATCGTCATTAGCCTCAATCCCATCCTTAATCTCAAATGGGGTTGTCTTAGCTGTATTAAGCACTGTCAGAACTGTCACGTTTAACTCAACTGCACCAGTTGGTAACTTATCATTGGCTTGCTCACGCGCAGCGACCTGACCAGTCGCCTCGATAACAAATTCGCTACGAAGGCTTTCAGCTGTTGTCATGACCTCTGCAGAGACTTTTTCAGGGTTGATAACCAACTGCATGATTCCTTCACGGTCACGAAGGTCGATAAAGATCAAACCACCAAGGTCACGACGACGGCCTACCCATCCTTTCAAGGTAATTTCTTGTCCGATGTGTTCCTCACGAACACGACCAGCATACATACTACGTTTCATTGTTTCTCTCCTCTTTTATTCTGTTACTATTTTACCATAAAAGCGCAGGCTCTTCATGAAAATCAGCAGAAAAGTTTGTCAGTCTTTAAAAATCAGGTAAAGTCCCTAAAAATTAGCGCCCATACAAAAAATCCGATGAAGTTCACCGGACTCTTTTATTTTGAATTGTTGCCTGCTTTACGCTTTTCAGCGATTTCGGCTGCCTTTCGAGGCAAGACAATTTCCGTTATGTAAGCCGTCCCAAAACGCAAGACACCTGCAATAGGGGCAAAGACAACTGCTAGATAGTTGTAGAAGAAATCGCCCTTAAAGGCATAAGCTAGCGCTCCAATGATGAAAAATAGAACGACTGCTTGAATCACTGCTAATAAAATTACTCGTTTCATGTGACCTCCTGACTCTATTATAGCATGAGTATCATCAAAAAGCCGATTAAATTATTCAAAGCGTGGAGAGAAATACTGTAGACCAGACCTTTTCTGCTAATATAAGCCAAGCCCAAGCTAAAACCAAGACTAGTATAAACTAAAAATTGTTGCACATCACCTGGGAAATGAATCAAGGCAAAGATAATACTAGATATTAAAAGAAAAATCAGGGTTTGTTTACTATTGTCCTGCTTAGGAAAGAGATAACGTGCCAACATCCCTCTAAAGATAAGTTCTTCCGTCAAAGGAGCAAAGACCACTACCATAAAGAAACCAAAGACAGGCTGAGCAACTGTCAGCTGTGATACAGTTTGTTGATTGACAGACGGATCATCTGGTAAAAAGAACTGGGCTGTAATCGCCACTAGCAAAACCAAAGCAGGCAACCAGATATAACGATTAAAAGCAGTCGTCTGGATGCTAACCTTTTCTGTCTGATACCATCTGTAAACTCCATAAACATAGGCCCCTGACAGGGCGACATAAAGTGGTAAGACTCCAAAGATTGAAGCCCCTAGTCCAAGAGCTGACAGCGCCATGCTCTGAACCAGACCATAGATAAAGTAAAAGGATAGAATGGCTAGAAGAAACCAGCCAAGATTTTTAAGTAATTTCATAAAGAACTCCTATCTTGCTTTATAGCTGTTTTTCAATACAAAGAGATTTGCTATTCCTAACACAAGTACCCAGGCAAGTAACATACCAATATTAGAAAAAGATATTTCCCCACCTTTTTTATTTAAAAGATTTACAATTGGACCAATAAAAGAGTAATCCAACACTTTTTGAACCGTATCATTTTGAAGAGCAAACATGGGTAAAAAAGAGACGATAAACATAGGAAAGATACTATAAACTTGCGCTTTAGACTGAGTATCTGACACCGCACCGATTAGAAGGTTGAGAAAAATAACACTAATAGTTGCTAGGACCAAATAGATAACATAGGCAAATAAGTAACCTGATACATCCACTTTAAGATAGATTGGTAGTGAAATCATTCCAAGCAACATAATCAACATAGGGAGAATGAGCATACTGAAAGTATATTCTGTTGCTGTCACACCACTTAGGATGAGTGATTTAAGATTGCGCTTTTCCTTATCTTCTGCCATCATAATCGATACCATATAACCACTTCCCATGCTCAAGACCATCGTCAAACTCATAGAAAGGAAATACGTACTCAATTCTCCACTCTTGTTTAAGAACTCATTATATAGAACAGTCGCTCCAAAAGGCATCAATAGAGTCGCCAACAAAGTTGAATTGCTGATAAGAACTTGTAATCTTAACCATAGTAGGGCATTTAATTTTCTAAACATCTAACTTTTCTCCTGTCAATCTGATAAAGATTTCTTCTAGTGTCGGCTCACAAGAGTGAACCACCATCAAATCTGTCGTGTCTAAATGTGGCAATTCTTCAAATGGAACTATCTGTTCTCGTCCATCGTTATAAACCACATGTACTTTCTTATCCACATGGTACTTCTGGATAATATCTTGTGGACTTCCATACTCTATTAAGTTCCCCTTATTCAAAAGAGATAAGCGATCACAAAGCAGAGTTGCTTCATTCATATCATGCGTGGTCAGAAAGATAGTTGTCCCCGCCTGCTTTAATTCTTGAAGTAGGGTATGAATCATCTTAGATGTTGTAGGGTCTAAGCCACTAGTTGGCTCATCTAGAAAGAGAATCTTAGGAGCATTCAGAAGGGCACGGGCCAAGAACATTCGTTGTTTCATTCCTGTAGATAGTTTTTCTGCGATAATATCTTTAGCATCTGCCAATCCAACCTGTTTGAGCACCTGATTTACTCTATCTGACTTGAGGCCATATAACTTAGCGTAAATGAGCAGATTTTTGTAAAGGCTCATCTTTTCATAAAAACCACTGCCATCACTAACAATACCAATTTGTTCCAAATCATTTGAGGTTAAATCTTGAGAATTCTTGCCTAACAAAACTGTTTTACCTTGATCTGCAGCCAACTGACCTGTCAAGACGTTGATCATGGTTGTTTTACCTGAGCCAGAAGGACCAAGAAAACCAAAGATTTCACCCTCCTTAATCTCAAAAGAAATCTGATGAAGAGCTTTTTTGCTCCCAAAACTTTTGCTTACATTTTCAACACGAATCATAAAAACTCCTTTATTTGAAATAGCGTTTTACCATAGGTAACTGCATCACATTGATATAAATATGGATAGCTCCTACAAGCAAGAAGGCTAGTAGCTGAATCTCTCCTGTCAAGACAGAAATGATAAAAAGAAAAATATATAAGCCTGGTAAGACATACTGATTTAATTGGAATAAAATTCGAAAACTCTGTTCCAAATTAGCCTGACGCTCGCCTTCATCGTAAGAATTGATATAGTCCAATACATCCTTTGGTGTAGAGAAAAATACCAAATCAAACTGACGAACAATCGCAATGGTCTTAAAAAGATATTTTTGAACACTGAAAATCAGCACTAATGCCAAAAAAGAAAGAGGTAAGGTTATATGGCTTCCATTTAGTACAACCATTTCACTTGCTGAGATGAAAAGAGCTAATAAAATCGCTACACTTGCAATATTAAAAGCAATGGTTCCAAACTCGAGATTCCGATACATTTGCACATAATAGGTTTCATTCAGATCATCATCCATTTCCTCTTGATACAAGGAATGAAATTTTCTGCTTTTCTTTAAGAAATTGAATGTCAAAAGTATGCTAATGAAACCTAACAGTAAACAAATAGCTGATATCCAGGGTATCAAGATTTTTACATCTAACATAATTCCGTGGGATTCGGCAACAGCCTTAAACATCCCTACAAAAATGCCCAAGAAAAATCCCAAGACAACAACCATTAAAAACAACAATCCACGTTTCTTTTTCTTTTCCATATTCATTCTCCTTATTCACTTGCTAGATTTTTGGATTTCTTTTCAATCCAGTCAATTACTGGTATGAGGGCAAAATAGGCCCAAATAAATTGGTCACTCTGATAGGGACTAAACCAGCCTAAGTCTATCCCAATTAATAGAAATATGCTGACTAATAGAGCTGCGACAACTACATAATAAACCACTTTATACTTGTTCATCACTCGTCCTCCTCCAAGCGAAATACCGATTCGACTGTTTCGTTGAAAATCTGAGATATTTTCAAGGCAATCACAACGGACGGGGTGTATTCGTCCCGTTCTAATAGGCTGATAGTCTGTCTGGAAACCTCTGCTAGCTTGGCTAGGTCGGTTTGATTGAGGCCATCGCGAGCCCGCAGCTCTTTTAGACGATTTTTTAGTTGCATGTTACACACCTACTTTCCTTCAAATTCAACGGTTTGGATATCCTCAATGCGTTGTAGTTTGAATTTTTCTTTCCCCTCTTTATCAACACTACGTAGTTTGACCCATTCCTCATCAACATCCACAACTTCCCATAAAGATGTTCCAAACACTTGTCCAACGATTGTTGGATTTTTCCCAATTAATTCTTGCAATAATCTTGACATTTCTATATTTCCTTTCTCTTTTCGCTCAAGCTTTTTGATTTTATTCTCTAGTTTCTTGATTTTTTTAGAATTATTAGAATAAAAGAAAATCATAAATAGTATAAATACTACCCACATCATAGCTCCTTTCTGCTTTCTATTTCTTAACTTGCTTACATTGTAACACATCTTTTTCTTTTTGACAAGCATATTTGTCAAAAAGTTTATGATTTTTGTCATTTTGCAAAAGAAAAAGGTCAGGAGTAGGTTCCTGACCAGTTTTTCTACTATTAAAATCCTAATTTTTCAAAGATTTCTGAGAAGTTTTGACTGATTGTCTCAAGTGACACTTGCACTTCTTCTCGGGTTTGGTTGTTCTTAACCGTTACTTGTCCGCTTTCGACTTCGCTCTCTCCTAGGGTGATGAGGGTCTTAGCCGCAAAGACATCGGCTGACTTGAACTGAGCTTTGAGCTTACGGTTGAGGTAATCACGCTCTGCTTTGAAACCTTGTTGGCGAAGGGCTTGTACCAACTCCAAGGCCTTGACATTTGCCCCTTCTCCCAAGACTGTGATATAGACATCTAGGGCGTTTTCGATAGGGAGGGCCACACCTTGCTTTTCAAGAATGAGAAGCAGACGCTCTACACCAAGTCCAAAACCAAAGCCAGCAGTCTCAGGGCCACCAAAGTAGGCAACCAAACCATCGTAACGACCACCCGCACAGACTGTCAAGTCATTGCCCTCAATCTCTGTGATAAACTCGAAAATGGTGTGGTTGTAGTAGTCCAGACCACGCACCATATTGGTATCGATGATATAGTCTACTCCAAGATTTTCCAACATCTGACGCACAGCATCAAAGTGTGCTTGGCTTTCTTCATCAAGGAAATCCAAGATAGACGGTGCATTCTCTACAGCCACCTTGTCTTCTTTTTCCTTAGAGTCCAAGACACGAAGAGGATTTTCCTCCAAACGACGTTGGCTATCCTTAGACAAGGTCTCCTTGAGCGGTGTCAAATAGTCAATCAAGGCTTGACGGTAGGCCGCACGACTCTCAGGATTCCCAAGAGTGTTAAGATGTAATTTGACACCTTGGATACCGATTTCTTTCAAGAAATGGGCCGCCATCGCGATTGTTTCCACATCGGTAGCTGGATTGCTAGATCCAAAACACTCAACACCAATCTGGTGGAACTGGCGCAAACGCCCTGCCTGTGGACGCTCATAACGGAACATAGGGCCCATGTAGTAGAACTTACTTGGCTTTTGCACTTCTGGAGCGAAAAGTTTATTTTCCACATAGGAACGGACAACGGGCGCTGTTCCTTCTGGACGGAGGGTAATATGACGGTCACCCTTGTCATAGAAATCGTACATTTCCTTGGTTACGATATCCGTTGTGTCTCCGACAGAGCGACTGATAACCTCGTAGTGCTCAAAAATAGGCGTGCGCACTTCTGCGTAGTTATAGCGCTTGAAAATTTCACGGGCAAAGCCCTCAACGTACTGCCACTTGGCAGATTCAGCAGGTAAAATATCCTGCGTTCCTTTTGGTTTTTGTAATTTCATAGGGAATCCTCTTTAAACTTAATAGTCTTATTTTACCATAAATAGAGGGATTAAGACAGTATGAAAAAAATTAGGATTTAGATATCATTTTTGAGATTAATAACTGTCAAAAGAATAGCTAGCAAGGAAAGACCAACAAATAGCATCCAAGTCAACTGTATATTCCATACAGCTACAAGTGAAAAACAGGCTGTTCCCACAGGTATGGATAAGGTAAACAAGAGACCTAAAAAATTACTGGTACGAGCTAGAACATCTGGAGCTAGATTTTTCATGAGCAGGGCACTAATCTTTGGTGAAACTTTACCAGACACATACAGAGTTAAAAAGAGAAATAGCAAACCAAGCACGACTTGATTGAATACGTTAGCCAGACCAATTAGACTGAGTCCTATGGTCGCCCACATCATCAATCTAGGCAAGGACTGCTTCCCAAAATAATCATTGCCCGTAAGGCTACTGATGATGACTGCTACTAAAGAACAGACTTGACTGATAAATAGTGCCTCTGTGTAAGAAAAGTCCAAAAGAGAATGGCTCAAAAAGAAGATATTGTAGATGCCTCCTAAGGAACCACCCAAGGCATTGATAAGTAAGACAGCAAAGATCATGAATCCAAAGTTTTTCTGTCCACCTTTAAGAAAAACGAGGCGTAAATTTCGATAAATTGTTAGGAACTGGTCTTTGATAGAAAGCTTCTCATTTTTTAGGTTTTCACCATCAGCAGATGACATTGACAGGCTCAATTTGCTTTTTCCTAAAAAGAGAATAGAGGCTGATACGAGGAAAAAGCAGGCATTGATTCCCGCAACGAGAGAAAAATTGTTGACCGATAGACCTAAGAGCCAAACTCCAAAAGCTTGACCACCAATAGCTGAAATATAGGTGATGAACTGGGAAAAAGAATAAGCTTCCATCAAATCCTCTTCAGCTACTTTTTCCTTAATGAGAGGCATGCGCAAGCCACCTGCAAAATCACTGATGACATCACTAATGACATTGATTAAACACAGGCTAGAAAAGGCAAATAGACTAGCTTGCTGGACAACTAAAGCTGCTAGAAAAAATAAAACCGCCTGAAACAAACCGCTATAGACCATCCATTTGACCTTGTCCCTCGTGTAATCTGCCCGAATCCCTACAAAAACTGTAAAGAGAGTCGGAAGAATCATGACAATATTCGCCATAGCAACAGCAAAGGAGGCTTGTGGCAGGGTCGATGCATAGACGATAAAGACCAGATTAAAAATTGAAGCACCAAAAGCATTGAAGAAGCGTGACAAAGTCAAGAGACGATAAGCTTGATTTCTGAACAATAGTTTCATAGATAATCTCCCTTCTTGTTCAAATACTCAATGAAAATCAAAGAGCAAACTAGGAAGCTAGCCGAAGGCTGTACTTGAGTACGGCAAGGTGAAACTGACGTGGTTTGAAGAGATTTTCGAAGAGTATAAGTTTTATGTGAAGTATGACTATAGTATAGCACTTAGAAATTCTAGAGGAAAAACTTTTGAATATATGCAACAAACAAAATGAGCAAAAAAACGATATAACTTCTTTGATAACCTGTGAGAGCTCAACAATTCC
>NZ_DXLC01000220.1:19525-20052 GCF_019414905.1 Streptococcus sp.
ATTTTCTTAGTTTGCAGATATTCAACAATCGGTCGTTTTTCTATAGTATTCGGCAGATTTATTACAGCCAAGCATCTCAAAAATACGGACAGCATCTTCCATCTTTTTCTGACCTTCCTTGACTCTGCCTTGCTTGCTATCAAAGAGACCTTCAGCCCACAAATGGACAATTCGGAAATAGGTTTCATTTTCATTGTAGAAATGCTCTTCGATAACACGTTTAAAATAAGAGGCATTGGTAAATTCTTCACACTCAATGCTGACTAAAAAACCATTCAATAGCATGGTATGAAAAAGATTTCGATTACCAGACATTTCCATTAGAAAATCAGATTTGCGGACCATTTCTCGTACATATCTGGTAAAAAGAGGAACAGATAAAAAGGGAGAACTGACTGAAAATAAATTGAGTTCATAGATTCCCCAAATCTCGGTAGAAAACAGATAGTCATGAAGGACTTTCCCTTCCTCTGCTGTTAACTCTACCCTTTCATCCATGCTCTTCATATAAGACTTGATCATAATGG
>NZ_DXLC01000221.1:0-3178 GCF_019414905.1 Streptococcus sp.
ATTTTTGTATTCAGGGGGCAAAAAAGGGGCAAAACTTTTTAAAAAATCTTTTTCATAACTTTTTCCAGTACATTGATTGCTTCATCTTTCATGTTCTTTGTGACGTGGGTGTAGATGGAAGTAGTGACTTCAGAGTCGGAATGATCAACCATGTCCGTGATTATTTTTAAAGGAATTTTATTTTCTGATAAAATATTGGCCATCACAGGCAGCATGCTTTTATAGGTGCTTAATTTGATTTATTTTTGTGGAATCCTCTTATTTTGAGATGAATACCAATTATAAGTGATTTGCATATCCAGGATATTACAAAGAAAGGCAAGCTAGTGGCCACATAAAATTTATTTCATATTCTTTAAAGCTATTTACTCTGTTAGCAATTGTATTTGATATGATCAAATAAGATTAATAGTTTATTGAATCCCTTTTTTATAAATTACATAATTTATTTTATGTAATTTATAAACTATCCAGAGCATTCTTTTGTTCATCGTTGACGATATGGGTATAGAGGTCAGTGACTTGTGTGCTGGCATGTCCTAGCTGGTGACTGACCAAAACTTGCGATTTAGTAGCATCATAGAGTCTAGTTGCTAGGGTATGGCGAAGTTTGTGGGGGGTTACACGAACTTTGAAGTCTTCAGAGTATTTAGCAACCATTTTCTCAACGCTAGAAGTATCGATACGATTAGGAACACCTCTGTAGAGAGTCAAAAAGAGGGCTGTATCTGTTTTTTCCGTCTTATAGCGTTGATTCCGAATGGCTAGATAATTCTCTAGATAAGGCTTAGCAAAGGCAGCGACATTGACCGAGTCACGTTTGCCACCTTTTCGGGTGACATCAATAATCATCATCTTGAGATTGAGATCTCTTAGATCCAGATTAACAGCTTCAGATAAGCGAACACCCGATGCCAAGAGAAGGGCAATAATGGCCAAATCACGTTCTTTATTTTTATTAAACGATGATAGAGCACGATTTGAGAGCTGTTGTGGGTAATCTTGGTCTATATAAGTCAGAAACCCTTCTGTTTCATCACCTAGAAAGAGCTTTTGTTTGATGTTTTCAGCTCTGGCAGCAAGTGTCTCTTTCTTTTTCTTGGTTGAAACTTTCTTCATTACATTTCGATAGAAATAAGGTTCTCCCTGGTCATTTTCAACCTCCTCAGTCAGATACTTGTAAAGACTGGAAAGGGCTGACAAGGTCCGATTGATAGTCGTCTGAGAAACACCTTGCTTGGTTGTATTGGCATTCAGCAAAGGACGTTCTCGAAGATAAAGGATAAAAGCCTCCATATCTTTCTTTGACATATTTTCCAAGACAGATAAAGGAATATTAGACATTTTATCAGAGTTTGAAATCCCAGACTCTAAAACCCAGCTGAAAAATCGATCGTATTCCTTGAGGTATTCGTACAGGGTTGTGAAACTATAGGGGACAGCAAGCTTAGATTGGTAGTATTCCAGAACATACCAGGGCATGATTTGTTTTAATTTATCGATTCGTTCCAGTAAAATTTCACGCTTCATGTATTTTCTCCATATATAAGTCTACTAGTAGTATAGCATAGACTTATATATTTTTCAAGAAAATTATAGTTTTTCGGAAAGATGTTATAGGAGTTTTTTAAAGTGATAAAAAGACTTAGACCTGCAAACAAAACAGATCTAAATCTTTGGAGTTATTATTGTGAATTATTATTTAGTGCTTTGTATCTCATAGCTTCTTATATAGCTCTTCAATTGTGTAGTATTAACAGAAGTTTAGTGGGTGAGTTCTTTTTTATTCTGGTTATTTTTACCAAAGTTCAATTATTTGTATGTGAAATGTTTTATCAGTAAAAAAGAGGGGGAGTCCCCCTCTCAAGATTTTATTTTACTGCTTCTTTCAAAGCATCTACCTTGTCCAAACGTTCCCATGGAAGGTCAATATCTGTACGTCCCATGTGTCCATAAGCCGCTGTTTGACGGTAAATTGGACGCTTAAGGTTCAGCATTTGGATAATCCCTGCAGGGCGAAGGTCAAAGATTTGACGAGTTGCTTTTTCAAGCTTGCTTTCAGCTACTGTTCCTGTACCAAAGGTATCAATACGGACAGAAACAGGCTGGGCAACACCGATAGCATAGGCCAACTGTACTTCTGCTTTCTTAGCAAGACCGGCTGCAACAATATTCTTGGCAATATAACGAGCTGCATAGGAAGCAGAACGGTCAACCTTTGTCGCATCCTTACCAGAGAAGGCACCGCCACCGTGACGAGAATAGCCACCATAAGTATCTACGATAATCTTACGGCCAGTCAAACCTGAGTCTCCTTGAGGTCCACCGATTACAAAACGACCAGTAGGATTGATGAAGAATTTTGTTTGCTCATCTAAGTAAGAGGATGGAATAACCTCTTTGATAACCTTATTAATGACATCATTGTGAATTTGTTCGTTGCTGACTTCTGGATCGTGCTGAGTTGAAATAACGACTGTGTCCACACGTACTGGACGGTCATTTTCATCATACTCAACTGTAACTTGTGATTTAGCATCTGGGCGAAGATAGCTGATTTCCCCAGATTTACGAAGATCTGCTAAACGACGAACTAACTTGTGGCTGAGTGAAATTGGCAATGGCATGAGCTCTTCTGTTTCATCCACTGCAAATCCAAACATGAGACCTTGGTCTCCAGCACCAATTAAGTCCAGCGGATCTTGGTCTGCATTTCCACGAACTTCTAAGGCTTCATTAACCCCTTGGGCGATATCCGGTGACTGCTCAACAAGAGACGGATGGACTCCCACCGTCTCTGCAGAAAATCCATACTCTGTATTGGTATAGCCAATCTCTGCAATGGTATCACGAACCACACGGTTAATATCCACATAGGCATTTGTAGAAATTTCACCAAAAACGTGGACAGAACCAGTATATACAGCTGTCTCCGCAGCAACGTGCGCCTCTGGATCCTTGGCTAAAATAGCATCCAAAATCGCATCTGAAATTTGGTCTGCAATCTTATCAGGGTGCCCCTCAGATACAGATTCAGACGTGAATAATTTACGTTCTGACATAAAAATGTCCCCCCTTAAAAAATATTGTTATAGAGTTACAAAGTACTGATAGGAAAACTCTTAGTGATAAATACCTACCATCTTATCGGGACTATATAACTTTATCATTATACCAT
>NZ_DXLC01000222.1:0-2294 GCF_019414905.1 Streptococcus sp.
GTGCTGTTTTGTGTCAACTTTTCTTTTTAGGAATTTCTTGCACTTCCTTGCTATCAATCAGTTCTCCCTGCCCAAAAGGTCCCCAAGCTTCCAATAAAATTCCTTTTTCTCGACAGTAATCTACGACATCCTCTTGATAGACACCTGGCGCCAAACGAACTTGATTGACCGCAGGAAGAATTTTTGCTGTTGCAAGCAAGGCATCCAAATGATGGGGAAGGAAATTACTAACCCCGATAGCACGGATTTTGCCTTCTTGATAAAGCTCCTCCATCGCTCTCCAGACTTCTGAATTTCGGATTTTCCATTGGTCATTTTCTCTGAGCGGTTTTGGATTTGGCCAATGAATCAAATACAAATCCAAATATTCCAAGCCCAGCTTCTCTAAAGACTCTTCAAAAGCCTGACGAGCTTGCTCATAGTTATGATTTGTATTCCAGAGTTTACTGGTTACAAAAATTTCCTCACGCGGAACGCCACTATCTTGAATAGCACGACCAACGCTTTCTTCATTTTTATAGATAGCTGCCGTATCGATATGGCGATAGCCTGCCTTTAAAGCCTCTAGGACAGCTTGGTAAGCAATCTCTCCATTTTCAGCTTTCCAGGTTCCAAAACCCAGAACTGGAATTGTAACGTCATTATTTAAAGTAGAAGATTTCATTATTTTTCCTTTCTATGAGAAGAAAATCCAAAGAAACAAATTCTCAAAGAAAACTTATCTCTTTAGATTTTTTAAATTATTGGTCACGGTCGTAGTAAAGCTGGTGAGCTTTAAGACGAGAATCTAACAAATCTGGTACGGTTACAAAGTCATAACCTTGCCCTTTCAAATAATCAATGACCTTTGGTAAAGCATGTACCGTCTCAGCATGGATATCATGCATGAGAATAATAGAACCATTCTTGACTTCACGCTGAATTTCTGTCAAAATAGATGCTTCATTTTTATTCTTCCAGTCCAAACTATCTACATCCCACATGATAAAGATCAAATCCAAGCTATTGCGAATATCATCTGTAATAGCTCCATAAGGCGGGCGCATGAGTTTGGAACTAGAACCCAGCACTTTAGTTAGCACATCCTCAGTATCAGTAATCTGCTTTTTAGCCTCATCAAGAGAAAGTTGCGAGAGAATCGGATGACTCCAACTATGGTTTCCAATGACATGACCATCTGCTTTCATGCGTTTCAAAATCTCTTCATTGCCAGAAACATTCTTACCTAAAACAAAGAAAGTCGCCTTAATACCATACTTAGAAAGTGTATCTAATGCTTGATTTGTCGTCGCAGGATTTGGTCCATCATCAAAAGTCAAGGCCACTACTTTACGATTTTTCTTTTCATAATAAGCCTTATATAGTTCTGCGTCCTTATCTAATAAATAAGAGGACTGAATAACTTCAAAGAAACTAGATACTGGCAAGGCAATCTCATCTAGATTTTCAACTGCATGACTTGGATAAAGGATAATCTGACTATCCTTGTAATCAAAATTCCATGCAGATAAGTCTTGGTCAGAGAAGCCTTTAACAATCTGATCGACCTTTTCTTGCTCCAATTTCTTATCCTGTAAGAAAGAAGTCAGTTCTTTTATCAGTTGCTCTTTGGCCTTACTAGCATCTGAAAATAGTTGATCAAGGGTAAAAGGTTTACCGTCTTCTGTCAAATGCACTTTTTCCAGACTAGTTTTTTCAGTCTCTTCAACTTTTGAAGAAGTTAAATCATAGACTTGTTTCATCACACTTCGGTTGACAATCCCTTTTAAAGTCGAATCCTGTTTCTCCGTATAATAAAAAACCAGATTTTCCTTGTCTTCCAGATTTTCCTTAATATCCTGTGTCATGATTTCTTTTACAGATGAAATCACTTGCTCCCCTTGGAGAGGATAATAGGCAATTACTTCTACTTGTCCCTTACGAAAATGATCCTTCTGATTTCCCTCACTCAATTGATCATCTTTCTCTTTTTTGAGCGATTCAATCTTTTGTTCAAAACTTTGTTTTGTGTATATTTTGTATCCAATCATTAAACCAAGGACACAAATACTTACTGAGAAGATAGCTACTAGGGCTATTAGACTCATTCTTATCTTATCGTGATTCTCACGCTTTGCTCTACTTTTATCCATAAGACCATCATATCAAATTCAAGCTATAATTTCAATGATTTTAAAGGAAATAGTATATTAAAAAAGAGAGGAAGTCCCCCTCTTAAGATTTTATTTGACTGCTTCTTTCAAAGCATCTACCTTATCCAAACGTTCCCATGGAAGATCAATATCTGTACGTCC
>NZ_DXLC01000222.1:2304-3982 GCF_019414905.1 Streptococcus sp.
GATGAGGATGCCTTCGTATTTTTCATTACACTTTTCTTTAATGAATTCAAAATCACCATAAAACTTATGTAGAACATCAAGTATTTTCATTATGATGTAGAGGTCCTCCTTGGAATTTTCTTAATGATTTTATTTGCGTAATTTAAATTATGTAAAAAACGTCTACAACAACAAATCTTTTACTTTACCAATTTCACTTTTTGGAATAACTAGGTGAATCATATCACCGAGATACATTCTGGTTGAGCCGTTAACTGTTTGACTCTTGCCATTATGGACTTGTGTTGTGATGAGGACATTGTGTGGCAGATTGAGTTCATGAACCTGTTTTCCAGCGATTTTGTCTGATACAGGAATTTCAATAAGTGTGACTTCTCCTTCATCTGAAGCTTCTTCAGGCAGCATTTTTTCCAACATGGCCTCATAGACTGGCGCACCTTTAAGTAAATCCATGATGATATAGGCAACTAAGGTTACTAAACCAAGTGGCATGAGGTTGCGAATATCTCCTACCATCTCAGTTACGAGTATCATAGCAGTTAAGGGAGCCTTGGATATTGCTCCAAAGTATCCACTCATTCCCAGAATGACAAATATAGGGAATTGCTCCTGACTGACAAGTCCAAGATTGACACAAATAACACCAACTAGAGCTCCAAGTAAGGAGCCAAGCGCTAAAATTGGTAGGAAAATTCCTCCTGGAAGGCCACTTCCATAACTAATCATGCTCCAAACAAAGCGAATCAAAAAGTAAACTAATAGAACTTGGAAACTAAAATCTTGCTCAGTTAGGGAAAGGACAAGCTGATTTCCACCACCAAGGATTTGTGGTAAGAAGATGCCGACTGGTATGATAAGGATAAAAGCAAGAATTGGATAATATGCTCTATCTAAACAGATTTTTTCACCAAGCCAGTCATAAACTCGACCAACATTGAGTACAGCTTTCTCATAGAGAAAACCGGAAAGACCCAGAAAAATTCCCATGAGGAGGTAAATCCAATACTGATCTAGGGTCATGAGTGGAATATTATCTGGCATATCCAGTACGGGTGTTAGGCCAAATATGAGCAGTGAGACAAAGTTTGCTACGAGACTAGCTGCGAGAGTAGATACCCAGAAAAAGCGTGAAAAATGGTGATAAACTTCTTCTACCACAAAGAGAAGTCCTGCAATCGGTGCATTAAAGGCTGCAGCTAGACCAGCGGCAGCTCCACTAGCAATCAAGGAACGCTCCTCTACTGGACTGGATTTGAGCCATTTGGAAATTCCTTTACCACCAACCGCTCCGAGTTGAATACTGGGTCCCTCACGCCCCAGCATAAGACCGCTAGCAATAGCCAAAATTCCTAGAATATATTTTTTCCAAAGAACTCCCCACCAGTTGAGAGTCATCAATCCCTTTAATTCAGCTTCGACTTGAGGAATTCCTGAGCCTTTGATATCTTTTTCTGATCGAGTTAATTTCGCACTGAGCCAACAAACTATTAAATAAAATAGACCAATGATAAAAAGATTGCGCACTAGGTGCGCTTGATCTTGATAAAGTCCTTGTATCAGGTGGAAGTCTTTTTCGATTAAGAAACGAAAGGATCCAACGATAATTCCAACGACAAGACCGACGATGATTCCTCGTCCAACTTGGGATAATATGGTGCTTGAGGCAAAGGCAAATTCT
>NZ_DXLC01000223.1:0-1092 GCF_019414905.1 Streptococcus sp.
CAGTGGCTCGCTTTCAGCCTCTTCTCTTTTAGAACGATTATAAGCACGAATCAAATTCCCAATTTCTTGTGCTTTCTGGGATTCCTTATTTTCCAATCTAAAGTACATCCAAACCTCCTTGAAAACTGATACAGCTTGATTATAGTCCTATTTCCAAAGACTGTCAAACTAGAAAAACCCATCAACCTGAGTTGATGAGTTTCAAATCTATTTTCTAAATTTCCACTGGCTGTATATCCCGAAACCGATAATCCAGATAGCTGAACCGATTGCTCCGACAAATGTAGACTCTTGTAAAAAGAGGGTTACAAAGACAAAGGCAAAGAAGAGCATGGTTAAAGGATTTAAGAAACGATAATGGGGCATGAGGTAGCCATCCGCCATAAAGTCTGGTGACTTGCGATATTTAAGGTGAGCCACCATAATCAAGATATAAATGGCGATATAGACGCCTGATGACGATGCTGTAATCAAGGCAAAGGCATCCGAAACACCTGGCAAGACATTGATAAAGGCTGCTAGGGCAATCAAAACCGCTGAAGCAATGATAGCATTTTGTGGCACGTTATGACGAGAAAGGGTATCTGCCTTGATTGCTTTTAAGAATGGATTTGGTGAATCATGAGCAATCTGGTATAAATGACGTCCTGTTGAATAAAGGGTTGAGTTAAGGGCAGATGCTGCTGACGTCAAAACGACGAAGTTAATCAAGGCCGCTGCCCACTTGATACCTGCTAACTCAAATACTGTAACAAAGGGAGAATCAGCAGAGGCAAGCTCACGCCAAGGAATAATGGACATAATGGCTAAGAGAGCTCCACCATAGAAAAAGACGATTCGCAAAGGAATTTCCTTAACGGCTTTTGGCAAGACCTGACGTGGATTTTTGGTTTCAGAAGTTGTTACCCCGATAAACTCAATCATGAGATAAGCAAAGAAAACCATCTGGAAGGCCATGACAAAGTTCACTCCACCATTAGGGAAGAGGGAGAAATTGTCGGTGATATTTGCTAAACTTGCTACTCCATGAGGTGTCTTAAAGCCTGTCAAGACCATAAAGACCCCTGTGGCAATCATAGCTAAAATAGCCAC
>NZ_DXLC01000224.1:0-3206 GCF_019414905.1 Streptococcus sp.
TCTCGATGGTTTAAATAAAGCAGTAAGCCAATCAATACCACCATAAAGATTACCGCCTGTGTATTGGTCAAATCTAATTCATTCATGTCATGCCCTCGCTTTGTAATTCTTGATATAGTCCACTTGATCAGTTCGCTCCATCTTCAAAAACTCATCTACCTCTTTGGGTGTTACCTTTCTATCTAAAAAATCAGCAATAAACTGAAAGACGCTGGGGCGTTCTGCCTTGATTTCAGCCATTACTTCATCAAATTCTGCTTGTGTCATGTTGTTTAAGTCTAGTGTCATTGCATTGCCTCCTCAAACTTCTCTATAAGACAACTTTTATTTACTCTCTGAGTTCCATTTTTAGAGTTAAAAAGAATATCTTTAAAGGTTACAGTAGCCCCTAAATACTCCTTCTCAACATGCTCTATATACGCCTGTTGCTCTGCTTCGTTCTCAAAAAAGTGCATAGCTTGGCGTTTAAAGAATGCTTGTCGCATAGCGTCCATCTCAAAAATACCAGGGTGGAAAAACATTCCCGTAGTGCTTTTAGAAACTGCCTCGATTTTATGGCTGTCATTCAATTCAGGAAGTTCAATCCAAAGCAAGCGGTGTAAATTTTCTTTGACAGCTTTTAATTGTGCTGATAAGAGTCCTATTCTGAAAAAATCATTGTTTTCGTCTGCTTGGTGTAATTCCATACTAATTCTATCCAAGCTTTTAGCGATAATATCGTATGTTGTTTCTGTCATGTTTTTTACCTATGTTTCTATGTTGTGTAATTGCTCTGATGGCTTTTTAATGCTTTTTACTATCCAGGATATCCTCACACTCAAAGTTGGGCGATGGCGAGTGTGGGGGGGGAATGGTTGTTTCTTATACAGTTTTTCTTGCAATGAAGTTCCTCACGCTCAGAAGTTTGCCGACCGAGAGCGTGGGGCTTTTTGAGTTGTTTCTTATAAACGATATCTTCACGCTCAGAGTCGCCAAATTGAAAGCGTGAGAAAGTACAGTTTTAAGAGTTGGCGCTCTCCGTATGGTCAAATTGCCCTAAATATGCTATAATCTAGGTATAAATCTTTACTAAAACCTCTTTGATAATGGCTTGCCTGCTTTTTGTTAAATTCGTTTTAGTGTTAGTGTGAAAGGCTCTGCGGTGTGGTTATTGCTAAGCCTTTTTTTGTTGCTCTCATGCGCTTCTTTGGCGTGTTTTTTTATTTCTGAATACCATAGCCTTGATTTCCTGATAACTCATATTCAAGCCAATCATGGCTATTACCATGTCCTCAAATGCCTGGTATTGCTCCAGCTCGTCACTTGTCAAGCTATCAATGCCATTATAGCCCCCACGTTCTTCCCTTAACTGCTTAGCGTTCCTGTCAGTTACTGCTTTTAGTAGCAGGTTGTTCATGGTGCTATGCGCGTGCTTGGGTGCATTAGTCCATGTTTCTATACTGTCATGCAGTGTTTTTCTTTTTGGCTTTTCTAGCGCCCTCTGCATACGAAACTTAGAAAGCTCCTCACGCATTTCAAAGAATGCTTTGACTAGGTTGGTTTTGAAGTTGGCCACTTGCTCGGTGTTCTTTAAGAATGTAACTAACAAGGTCGCTTGTTGTTCGTTCAAAATATAGTCCTTGGTATTCTGGCCACTTTCCATAGCTTGGATTTTAAATCCAACCTTTCCGAACTGTTCAAATCTTGCTTGATGTTTGCGGATCGTCTTGGTGATTGTGTGATGTTGCAATCCCGTGCATTCTGCCACAATACTGCTCAGTGTATACGGCTCTTTTTTACCGTCCATATAGACTAATTCCATTGTGGTTCTACCTCCTGCATGAATTTGGTTAACTTGCTTGTCAGACGGCTCTTCTCGTCCATATTTTGAGCCTCTGCAATGGCTTTGGCTAGTGTATCGATATAATACCGCTCTGCCTCTACCAACGTGTTAGGGGCTTTTATAGTGGTCTGTGGTTCTTCCACCAATTCCCCAGCCATGTAGTAGCCGTTTAGTCGGATTTCTTTCAGAATGTGCTTGATTACTTTTTTAAACTCTTTGGCTTTTGGTTTGGTTGACCTCATAAGCACCTCATAGAGTCCATGCTCAGTTAAAAACCAAACTTGTTGACCACTACGGAAAGTTTCCGTAGTACCGTCCAAAGGCGTCCCTTTTACTTTTTCATCTTCATCTACTTTTCTTAGCATTGATTGCACATCATAATATCCTTGTGATGTTTTGCTGTAGTCAATCATCTCAGCAATCGCCCTAGCTAAAAATAGCGGTTCTTGTTCACTGCCGTAGATGTCCAATGGTTGACCGTGAATAATAGTAGTAGTGACAACCTGCAATAGTTGCCCTTGGTCTGTTGTCTCTTCAAAAATACTTACTTGTGTTGTCATGTCTTGCTTAACCTCTCTGTATAACTTGTTTAGCCTTTTTCTGCTTTCCTTGTTGGGCTTATGCTTGCCCTGTGCCCACTTGCCAACTGTTCGGGGGTCTATGCCTATTCGTTGGCCAATAGCTACCAAGTTCAACCCGTGAGTGGTTCGCATTTCATCGATGACCCTTGTATAGTTCCTCTTCATTGCTTGCCTGCCTTTCTAGCTATAAAATAGTTCATCTATGGTTATATCTGATTTGATTTCTGCAACCATTGACTTAATCGCTAGACGTTCCTTGTCGTTAAATGGCGTTTTACCTAATTCTTTGTTGTTGTACGACTGCAAAGAAATTTTTAGATTGTCCGCCATTTGTTGCTGAGTTAATCCTAACATAACTCGATAGCCTCGTAGTTTGCTCATAGGTTTCCCCCTTTCTAAAAAATCCCCCTCCATGAATAGATTGAAAGTGTGAAAGGTTGGAGGGGCTGTGCACATTTTTAATGTGCTTGATTTGTATGATACACAATATTTTTTCTATTGTCAACTGTTTTTTTAATTTTTGCACAAAAAAAATGTACTTTTTCTAAGATATAGTATATAATCTTCTGTGAAAGGTGTGATAAAGCATGAATAGATTGAAAGAATTAAGACAAGAAAAAAAGCTATCTCAAAAAGAGTTAGCTGAAAATATTGGGGTTCATTATCGGACTCTTCAAAATTGGGAAAACGGAGAAAGCCAAATAAAACCAGAAAAAGCCCAGCAACTAGCTGACTACTTCGGGGTAAGCGTTGGATATCTGTTGGGGTATAGTGAGTATAGAGCTGTCTCTTATACACATCTG
>NZ_DXLC01000225.1:0-3118 GCF_019414905.1 Streptococcus sp.
AATCAATCAAAAGATAAAAGACCTAATTGCAGGAGATTATTCTCAGGTATTGGATATGCAGGGAAGTTCTGAAATCACTAATATTACCAATAATCTCAATGATTTATCAGAAGTAATTCGCTTGACTCAAGAAAATCTGGAACAAGAGAGTAAACGATTGCACAGCATCCTATCTTACATGACGGATGGAGTCCTTGCGACCAATCGTCGCGGTAAGATTACCATGATTAATGACATGGCTAAGAAACAGCTAGGTGTTCAGAAAGAAGATGTTCTCAACAAAAGTATTCTGGAATTGCTTAAGATTGAAGATGAGTATGAACTTCGTGATTTGATTACCCAAATTCCTGAACTCATGATTGATTCTCAGGATGCTAATGGTGAGTATCTGAGCCTCCGTGTTCGCTTTGCCTTGATTCGTCGAGAGTCTGGCTTTATTTCGGGTTTGGTTGCTGTTTTGCATGATACGACGGAGCAGGAAAAGGAGGAACGCGAACGGAGACTCTTTGTTTCCAATGTTAGCCATGAGTTACGGACCCCCTTAACCAGTGTTAAATCCTATCTTGAAGCCTTGGATGAGGGAGCTTTGTGTGAAACCGTAGCACCAGACTTTATCAAGGTATCTCTAGATGAAACCAACCGTATGATGCGAATGGTGACGGATCTCCTCCATCTCTCACGGATTGATAATGCGACCAGTCACCTAGATGTGGAACTGATTAACTTTACTGCCTTTATTACTTTTATCCTCAACCGTTTTGATCAGATAAGAGGGCAGGATGAAGAGAAAAAATATGATTTGGTAAGGGATTATCCAATTACCTCTGTCTGGATTGAAATTGATACAGATAAGATGACACAGGTGATTGATAATATTCTTAACAATGCCATCAAGTATTCGCCAGATGGTGGGAAAATTACAGTTAGCATGAAGACCACTGATGACCAGATGATTTTATCCATCAAAGACCAAGGCTTGGGTATTCCTAAGCAGGATTTACCACGTATCTTTGACCGTTTCTACCGTGTGGATCGCGCTAGAAGTCGTGCCCAAGGTGGAACAGGTCTGGGACTGTCTATTGCCAAAGAAATTATCAAACAGCATAATGGCTTTATTTGGGCCAAGAGTGAATACGGTAAGGGATCAACTTTCACAATTGTGCTCCCTTATGATAAGGATGCAGTGAAAGAAGAAGTATGGGAGGATGAAGTAGAAGACTAGAATGAGTGAAACAGGCTTTAAATACAGTATTTTAGCGTCGGGTTCCAGTGGAAATTCCTTTTATCTGGAAACTCCAAAAAAGAAGCTTTTAGTGGATGCAGGCTTATCGGGCAAAAAAATCACCAGTCTACTTGCTGAAATTAATCGCAAACCAGAAGACTTGGATGCCATCTTGATTACGCATGAGCATTCAGACCATATTCATGGAGTAGGTGTTTTGGCTCGAAAGTATGGTATGGATTTGTACGCCAATGAAAAGACCTGGCAGGCTATGGAAAATAGCAAGTATCTTGGCAAGGTAGATTCTTCACAAAAGCATATCTTTGAAATGGGCAAAACCAAAACCTTTGGAGATATCGATATCGAGAGTTTTGGTGTGAGTCATGATGCAGTCGCACCGCAGTTCTATCGCTTTATGAAGGATGATAAGAGTTTTGTCCTTTTGACAGATACTGGTTATGTTAGTGACCGTATGGCAGGGATTGTCGAAAATGCAGATGGCTATCTTATCGAGTCCAACCATGATGTAGAGATTTTACGAGCAGGTTCCTATGCTTGGCGACTCAAACAACGAATCCTATCTGATCTCGGTCACCTTTCTAACGAGGACGGTGCTGAAGCCATGATTCGGACGCTAGGAAATCGCACTAAGAAAATCTATCTTGGTCACTTGTCTAAGGAAAACAATATCAAGGAGCTGGCTCACATGACCATGGTCAACCAGCTAGCACAAGCTGATCTGGGAGTTGGAGTAGACTTTAAGGTTTATGATACATCACCAGATACCGCAACACCATTGACAGAGATATAAAAAAGAAGGCGAGTGCCTTCTTTTATATATTGTAGAGATTTGGTGTGGTATAATGTTTACAAATGATATGGGAGAAATGATGTGAAAAGAAAATGGTTATTCAAGGATTATTATGACACAACGATTATCATACTTGCGTTGATATCCGTTGTTCTTGTCTTGCTTGGATTTGCTGAGATGATTGATTTAGACAGTCCTCCATACAGTATTATTGACTTACAACTTTGGTTTGTGTTTGTGGTAGATTATGGTTGGCGGTTCTTTTCAAGTAAAGCAAAATGGAGGTTTATACTTGAAAATATCTTTGATTTATTGGCTATTCTCCCTTTAAATGCTATTTTTACAGTATTTCGGTTAGGGCGTATCTTTCGCTTAGCAAGGCTGACAAAATTACTGAAACTGACTCGTTTACTTAGAATAATTGGACTTACAGGTAAATTAGAAAGAAAAATTAGTAGATTTTTACGGACAAATGGCCTGATTTATATCTTATATGTTAATATCTTTATCGTTCTAGTAGGAAGTTCAATTTTATCTGTTGTTGAAGAAAAATCTTTTTCAGAGAGTCTTTGGTGGGCTCTTGTTACTGTAACGACAGTTGGTTATGGGGATATTGTTCCGACTTCGTTCTTTGGTAAATGGTTAGCTGTTTTATTAATGCTTGTCGGTATTGGAACAATAGGAATGTTAACAAGTACCTTAACGAATTTTTTTGTAAAGGAGAATCCAGATGAACAGATACAATTTGATAAACTCCAAGATGAATTATCTAGTCAGAGAATATTAATAGAGAAACAATCTGAAAAGATAGAAGAACTACATCGAATGATAAAAGACTTAGTTGAAAAAATATAATAAAGGTGAGACAAAACTTGATTCGAGGAGAAATCAAGTAAGTCTTGACACAATAAAACGCATAATATCAAGGTCTGGCACCTTACATTATGCGTTTTTGTGATTTTTATTAGAATGGCAATTTCCCTGCGAAAGCACCTAATTTTTTCTTAGTCGTTTCATCGATTTGTTCAAGAGCTGAGTTGATGGCTTGAACAGTCATATCAGAAAGGGTTTCGAGGTCTTCTGGG
>NZ_DXLC01000225.1:3128-11882 GCF_019414905.1 Streptococcus sp.
GTATGATAACAGATGATCTAGAAAGAATTAAAGAAGAGCTTGAAACCGCTCAGGAAGATCCTGAATATACGGACTTGCTTCTTAAGAAAGCAGCAGAAATATTTACTTTCTAGGTAAGACAAAAGAGGCTGAATTGAACATCAGCCTCTTTTTATGCTATTAGAATGGTAATTTACCAGCAAAAGCACCTAGTTTCTTTTTAGTTGCTTCATCAATTTGTTCAAGAGCAGCATTGACTGCTTGAACTGTCATATCTGATAGAGTTTCAATATCTTCTGGGTCAACAACTGCTGGATTGAAATCAATTTTTGTAACTTTCTTGTCTCCTGTTAGTGTAGCAGTTACAAGGTTTTGAGCAGAAGTGCCAACAAATTCTGTAGCAGCAAGTTCAGCCTGACTTTGCTCCATTTGTTTTTGAAGTTTTTGTGCTTGGCGCATCATGTTTTGCATGTTCATCATGTTGATTTACAGTTTCCTTTTATCTTATTTTCTTTCTTATTTTATCAATTTTGAGGTTAAAAGTCTATTGTTAGTATAAATCCCCCAACATTAAATTTTCTGAAAATCTATTAAAAAATGAGTGGAAACGTGGTATAATGAGACGTAAAATTAATTCAGGTTTCCTGAACCGATAGGAGTAAACAATGAAAAAACTAGGTTTTGTCCTTTTATCTTCAGCCTTGCTATTGACAAGCTTGTGCTGTTAGGTTTGAAAAATCAGCAGATACAACCGATTCATCTAAGGTTACAGCCTTGTCTGAAGACAAGCAAAAAATGCTTGATAAGGCCACTGCTGACTATAAGACTTTTGTGCAAGAGCAAATCGATAAACTCTTGACAGATACGGAAGGCTTTGTCAAACTGTTGAAAGAAGGCAAATTAGAAGAGGCTAAGATGGTCTATCCACTGATTCGTATGTCTTATGAGTGTTCAGAACCGATTGCTGAGAGTTTTGGTGAGTCAGATGTCAAGATTGACTTCCGTTTAGCAGACTACATGGACGAAAACAAGACAGAAGAAGGATGGTCAGGTTTCCACCGTATCGAACGCATCCTTTGGGAAGACAATACAACTAAAGGAACTGAAATCAAGATAAGGAAGAGTAAATCTGCACTAATAAAAAAACTTTGTTCTCTAGAAACCATCGTGTGGCTAGCTAGAGTGCAAAGTTTTTTGATTTTCTAGTTAAAATGAAGACTGTATTCTTTATAATCACAAGGCTATTAAGGGAGCAGTTGACATCAAAATGATGATTTTGAGTTTTTATTATTTTTGCTTTGTAGCAAGGTAACATAGTCGCTTTTTGTGTGAAATAAGTGGGAAAGAAAAACAGTTCTTTGGGTTTGATCGATAAAGTAAAGCAAGATATATTGCCCGATAATTTTTCCTCTTGTTGAGTACTTACTGTTGATTTTTAGTCCTATTTTTTCATCTGCATCAAAACCAGCTTCAGGAAAGGTTTCTAAACTTTTTAAGCCGTCTAGAATTTTGGTCACAGTATTTTTAGCAGACTGAGGTGATAAAAGAACAGTAGTAATGTAGTCATGAATACTGTCAATTGCCTGACTCACTTCGGTAGATAGAATCACTTTATAAGTCATATCGTAGCCTCATATCATCTAGGGAAGTTCCTTGTCCGTATTCATATTCTCTTAAGGCGCGTTCAGATTGGGCTTGTAGTTCCTGAATTAATCGCTCACGGTGTAAATCTTCTACAGTTTTTATTGGTAAATCCTGTTCGAGAACAATTTGCTCGATAAAAAGACTAATAGCATCCGTCATAGTCATTCCTTTTTCCTTGATGATAGCTCTAGCTTGTTCCATTGATGACTCATTGATTTTAAAATTGTATTGCTTAGTAAGTGATGTCGTCATGGTATATCTCCAATCTATACTATATATAGCTAGTATATATCTTTTATACTTTTTAGGCAAGAAAAAACTTTGTACTCTAGAAACCATTGTGAGGCTATTGAGAGTGCAAAGTTTTTTTGAGTTTGGAACATGAAAACAGCAGTTGATTTCAAGAAACAAAAAAAAGAACAGCCGAAGCTGTCTTTTTATCATTATTTGAGACCGTATTTTTTGTTGAAACGATCCACGCGTCCATCTGCTTGAGTGAACTTTTGACGTCCAGTGTAGAATGGGTGTGAGTCTGATGAAATTTCCACACGGATCAATGGGTAAGTTTCGCCTTCGAACTCAACTGTTTCGTTAGAGCGTTTTGTTGAACCGCTAAGGAATTGGTAACCAGTAGTTGTGTCCATGAAGACAACTGGGCGATATTCTGGATGGATATCTTTTTTCATTTTGCAATATTTCCTTTCTGCCATGGTCTCTTTGCGAGCCATAGATGTTACCATACTAGTCTATCAGATTCTGAAAAGTTTGGCAAGTATTTTATCAGTTTTTAAGCAAGTTTTTTAACTTTTGGTAGATGATTTCGTTTTCTTCTAGGCTATAGGAATTAGCACCGCTTGCTAGAGGGTGGCCTCCACCATCATGTTCCTTGGCAATTTCATTGATAGGATGGATTTTACTACGTAAGCGAACACGGTAGTGGCCATCAGCCTGTTCCACAAAAATTCCCCAGAGACTAACACTGTCAATGCGTCCAGGTGCACCGACAATGGCTGCAGTTTCAGCATCGGTAACATTGAATTGTTTCAAGACTTCTTGACTCAGGATAATGCGAGCAGCACCATTTTCATCCACTTCCAGATGGTCGTAGATGTAGCCTTGAAGTTTAGCAATTTTGTAACTCATAGTGTCCATTTTGCGAGTGAGAGCCGCAAAGTCAAAGTTATGTTCTCTCAAATAAGCAGCAAGGTGAAGAGTCCGTGCAGTCGTAGAAGGATAAAGGAAGCGGCCTGTATCACCAACAATTCCTGCAAAGAGCAACTCAGCAGAACGATCTGACAATGCCAGTTGGGTTGTTTGAGCGAATAGGGTAATCATCTCGCTAGCGCTACTTGAATTAGTATCCACCCAAGACAGATCACCGTATACATCATCATTTGGATGGTGGTCAATCTTAATGAGAAAATCACCTTGACTATAGCGCTTATCATCGATACGAGCAGTATTAGCCGTATCACAGACGATGACAAGGGCGCCTTGGTAGGCACTATCTTCAACAAGATCCATTTCAGCCATCCAAGTAAGAGTTGGTTCATCAAAACCAACGGCCTTGATGGTTTTTTCTGGGAAATGATGTTTGAGAAGAGCTTTCAATCCCACCTGACTTCCCAAGGCATCAGGGTCTGGTTTCATATGACGGTGAATGATAATCGTGTCATATTCTTTGATTTTTTCTAAAATTTGATGGCAAATTTCCATAAATAACCTCAATTCTTTCTCATTTCATTGTAGCACAAGAATTTTTATTTTTAAAATGAAAAAGATGTGATATAATGGAGAAAGATAAATTGAGGAGGATGATATGGCATTAGCAAAAATTGTATTTGCCAGTATGACCGGTAATACCGAAGAAATTGCAGATATTGTAGCAGACAAATTACGTGACTTGGGCTTGGATGTCGATGTTGATGAATGTACAACTGTTGACGCTTCAGACTTCTTGGAAGCAGACATCGCTATCGTTGCGACCTATACTTATGGTGATGGAGAATTGCCAGATGAGATGATGGACTTCTACGAAGACCTAGCAGATCTCAACTTGAATGGCAAAATCTACGGAGTGGTCGGCTCAGGAGATACCTTCTACGATGAATTCTGTAAGGCTGTTGATGACTTTGACCGCGTTTTTGTAGCGACAGGGGCAGAAAAAGGTTCAGAGTGTGTCAAAGTTGATCTCTCTGCTGAGGAAGAAGACATTGAACGCTTGGAACAATTCGCAGAAGAATTGGCTGCTAAAGTAGGATAAGCATAAAAGTGCGCTGATGCAATCAATCAGTGCATTTTTCTTATCGAGAGTTGGGATTTTACTAGCCTATTTGGTGGCTTTTTGATACAATAATTCAAATAAAGGAGGAGACTGTATGGATTTAGATATTATTCGTCAAGAAATTGATCAAATCGACGATCAAATTGTTAAACTTCTAGAAGAACGAATGCACTTAGTTGAAGGGGTTGTGGCTTATAAGAAAGCTTCGGGTAAACCGATTTTAGATACCAAGAGAGAAGCGGTTATTTTTGAAAAGGTTAGAAGTCGTGTAGGAGACAAGCGCTATCAGGAGACTATTGTAGCGACTTTTTCGGACATACTCAAACGTTCGCGTGATTATCAGGATCAAAATATCAAATGAAAAAAGAACAATTTTATCCGCTAGGAATTTTTCTAGCTGCCATGGTGGGCGGACTTGTCCGCTATCTAGTTTCCACTTGGTTACCAGCAAGTCCAGATTTTCCTTGGGGCACTCTCTTTGTCAACTATCTGGGCATTTTCTGCTTGGTTTATTTGGTAAAAGGCTACCTGATCTATAAGGGGACTAGTAAGGGCTTGGTTTTAGCACTGGGGACGGGTTTTTGTGGAGGTTTAACAACCTTTTCTAGTCTCATGCTTGATGCTGTGAAACTGCTTGATACAGGGCGTTATCTTAGTTTGGTCCTGTATTTGCTTTTGAGCATCGGAGGAGGCCTGCTCTTGGCTTACTATTTGGGGAGGAAGAAATGGTAATCATTTATCTTGCAATTACTTGTGGTTTCGGAGCTTTAGTACGGTATATCTTTTCCCGCTATAATCAAGCTTCTAAATTGCCCCTCGGAACGCTTATAGCCAATCTTTTAGGTTGTTTTTTGATTGGATTATTCTATAATCATGTGGAGTCTAAGGAAGTCTATGCTATTCTAGCAACAGGATTTTGTGGCGGTTTGACAACTTTTTCGACCTTGAATGACGAACTACAAAGACTGTTAAGTGATAAGAAGGTATTTTATTCTTATCTGACTTTGACCTACCTAGGTGGTTTGATTGCGATTTTTTTAGGAATTCTGCTATAAATTTCTTTACTTTTTTGTGGAAATTTGGTAAACTGTATCTTGTGTGTAATGGACGCACAAAAATACAGTTTATCCGCTGAGGAAGAATCCTCAAGATTGACAAAGATAGGAGAATAAAATGAATCCATTAATCCAAAGCTTGACTGAAGGTCAACTTCGTACTGATATCCCATCATTCCGTCCTGGTGACACTGTTCGTGTACACGCGAAAGTTGTCGAAGGTAACCGTGAACGTATCCAGATTTTTGAAGGTGTTGTTATCGCACGTAAAGGTGCTGGTATCTCAGAAAACTACACAGTTCGTAAAATCTCTAACGGTGTAGGTGTTGAGCGTATCTTCCCAATCCACACTCCACGTGTTGAGAAAATCGAAGTTGTTCGTTACGGTAAAGTACGTCGTGCGAAATTGTACTACTTGCGTGCTCTCCAAGGTAAAGCAGCTCGTATCAAAGAAATCCGTCGTTAATTCGACTAAAAAACTCTGCTTCTTCAGCAGAGTTTTTATCTAGCTCCCTTAGTTCAATGGATATAACAACTCCCTCCTAAGGAGTAGTTGCTGGTTCGATTCCGGCAGGGGGCAGTAATTAGACATCAAAAACCGCTCAGCCGAGCGGTTTTTATCTATTTCTCTTTTACAGTACCCATGTACGGATGGCATGGGCAACGCCGGATTCGTCATTTGTTTTGGTGATGTATTTGGCGATTTTTTTGATTTCTGGATTTCCATTTTCCATGACAACGGGGTTACCAACGACTTCCAGCATGGCACGGTCATTTTCTTCGTCACCGATAGCCATGGTTTCATCTTTGGTCAATCCGAGTTTTTCAGCTAGGTGAGTGATGGCTGAACCTTTGTCCACATTCTTTTTAAGGAGTTCGAGGTAGAAAGGAGCAGATTTGTTGATGGAGTAGCGCTCGTAAAATTCGGCTGGTATTTTTTCAATCGCAGTATCGAGGATTTCTGGTTCATCGATGAACATACATTTGACAATTTCTTTGCCGGCCATTTCTTCAGGGGTGCGGTAGAAGATAGGCATGCTGACGAGGGTTGATTCGTGCACTGTGTATTTTCCGATATTGCGATTGGCAGTGTAGATACCGTCCTTGGTAATGGCGTGCATGTGAACACCAAGCTTACGACTGAGAAATTCCATATCCAGATAATCCTCATAGGTCAAGGATTCGCTGATAATCTCATGGCCAGTAGCAGTTTCTTGGACAAGGGCACCGTTGAAGGTCACTACATAGTCACCCTCGTCTCTCAACTGCAGGTCATCCAGAAGTTTGGCAACACCAGCGATAGGGCGTCCAGTTGCAATGACGACTTTGACACCAGCTTCTTTGGCATCTTGGATGGCAGAAAAGACTTCAGGAGTGATTTCCTTTTGGCTGTTGACTAGGGTTCCGTCAATATCGACGGCGATTAGTTTAATACTCATAAAATTCCTCTTCTAGTTTTTATTTGGGGTAAAATGATCGTTCTTAATCAAGTGTAAAAATTGCTGGGTAATGCTTGCGAAGATGCTGTTTTGGTCCAACATTTCTTTCGGAAAATAAAAGCGATTATCTCCGTGGCGACTGCCAGCAAGGGATTGGACGATAGGAGACAGGCTAGAGAGTTCGGCCAGTTCTCCATTTTTTTGTAAAATCTCAATCTGTGTCCGCGGATTTTCAGATTCGGGACGATAGATATCATAAGGAAGGTCAAAGTTCTTATGAATGGCAGTGTAGTAGTCAGGATCAAAGCCGATGTCCTCAACCAATTTTCTCATACTTGCAAGTTGGTTTTGGTCTTCTTGTGAAAAGGTAATGGATTTAAAGACCTTGCGGTTGACAAAACGTTGCGATAAATCTGCAAGAATCTTGTCAGGACTGGTCATCCAGAGCTGGAAGTAGGTATTCATCACACCATCATCCAGAGCCAGATAGTCAGACAAGGTCACATTTTTTTCAAAGAAAGGTAGGAGGTGTGGGGAAGTTCGTGCAAAGAAGTCTTTGTCTTCAGGATAGAGTTCCTTGGCGCGCTTAAGGAGATTCTGTAGGAGAACTTCCATGGCGCGTGTTGCTGGGTGGAAATAAACCTGCATATACATCTGGTAACGACTGAGGACGTAGTCTTCGATGGCGTGCATGCCATTTCGCTGAAAGGCAATCCCATTTTCGATAGGACGAATGACTCGGAGGATGCGAGTCAGGTCAAATTCTCCATAGGAAGCTCCAGTAAAATAGGAGTCGCGTAAGAGGTAGTCCATGCGGTCCGCATCAATCTGACTAGAAATGAGTTGCACGACCTGCTTGTTAGGGTAGGTATGGTCTATGACACTGGCAACCTTTTCTGGAAAATCTGGCGCCACTTGTAGCAGGACTTGGTGAATCTCCGTTTCAGGACTTTGGATAATCTCCTGAGTAATGGCTTCGTGGTCTGTATCAAAGAGATGTTCAAAAGTATGGGAGTAGGCACCATGCCCAAGGTCATGTAGGAGAGCAGCGGTCATGGTCAAGAGAGACTCGGCAGGATTCCATTCTTCAGGATATTTTTCTTCAAAAATCTCTGTGATACGTCGTGCAATTTCATAGACTCCTAGACAGTGAGAGAAGCGACTGTGTTCTCCACCGTGGAAGGTATAACTGGAAGTTCCCAGTTGCTTGATACGACGCAAGCGTTGAAATTCTTTTGTATTAATCAAGTCATAGATGATTTGATTGTTTACATGGATGTAGTTGTGAACTGGGTCACGGAATACTTTTTCGTTCATATGACCATTATAGCAAAAAGCTAGAGTTTTTGGTAAAATAGTAGGACAAGAGACAAGAAAGAGGACTTGATGTGAAGATTCGGATGCGAAATAGGATTCAGTTTGATGAGCAGTTGGAAGTTATTGACCAACTTTATGACGTGGAAGTGCATGAAAAAGGAGATTATAGCTACCTGCTTTTCTATAATGAGGAAAAGGAAAAAGTAGTTATTAAATTTCATGGTCAAGAAATTGTGATGAGCCGATTTTCCAATCCGAAGACCATTATGCGCTTTTTAAAGGATAGTGACAGTTTAGCCTATATTTCTACACCTATGGGCATGCAGGAGTTTATCATCCAAACGAGCCGTTATGAAGTTAATGGGCAAAAGATTCATTTAGACTATCAACTACAAAATCAAGAGGGACATCCCTTTGCCAGCTATCAATTGGAAATTACTTGGGGCTAGGCTCATGTCTTTTTCGAATTTTGCTAGCTATCTTCTAGGATTAGCCTGCTAATGTGGTAGATTAGGCTAATTTTTGGTAT
Organism: Streptococcus sp.; assembly: GCF_019414905.1. Lineage (GTDB taxonomy): Bacteria > Bacillota > Bacilli > Lactobacillales > Streptococcaceae > Streptococcus. Next base: position 11,376 of record NZ_DXLC01000225.1, read on the forward strand.
AATAAAAGTTATGGAAATCGAAAAAACCAATCGTATGAATGCGCTCTTTGAATTTTATGCAGCGCTTTTGACAGACAAGCAAATGAATTATATAGAGCTCTACTACGCTGATGATTACAGTCTTGCTGAAATTGCCGAGGAGTTCGGTGTCAGTCGTCAGGCTGTCTATGACAATATCAAGCGGACAGAAAAGATTCTAGAAGATTATGAGATGAAATTGCATATGTACTCGGACTATATTGTCCGTAGTCAAATTTTTGATCAGATTTTGGAGCGCTATCCCAAGGATGACTTTCTGCAGGAGCAGATAGAAATTTTAACAAGCATTGATAATAGAGAATAAGAGGAAGAAAAATGGCATTTGAAAGTTTAACAGAACGTTTGCAGAACGTCTTTAAAAATCTACGTAAAAAAGGAAAAATCTCTGAATCTGATGTCCAGGAGGCAACCAAAGAAATTCGCTTGGCCTTGCTTGAAGCTGACGTTGCCTTGCCTGTTGTAAAGGAC
>NZ_DXLC01000226.1:0-3629 GCF_019414905.1 Streptococcus sp.
CCATAATAGCGCCCATGATGTTACCTCCATAAAAATTAGTAAACAGGCAGATAAGAACTCTTCACATAAAAGAAGAACTTATCATTTGTTTTGTTGCATTTTATCTTACTTTTTCAGTAAATAACATCCCTCCTATAAAATCGTTCTAGCATGTGCATACTTCAGTTAACACTGGGTAGATTTTCGAAAATAGTTTCTCACGTTTTTGTTATATTCATTATAACATAAATTTAATAAACCAATTAAAAAATGTAAGCATTTTCTTCCAAATTTGCCATCATTCTATTAAAAAACGACAGCTTCTTTCGAAACCATCGTTTTTTCTTGAAAAATTCTTATTTGACATGTTTTGCCAATTCTTCTTGGGCTTTTTTATTGGATTCTTCTTTTTCTTTCAGCCATTTTTCTTTGGCTTTTTCATATTCATCTTTTGTGACTGTTTTATCTTGTACTTTGAGGTATTTATATGATTCAACCCCTTTATTACCAGCCAATGAATATGGTGTTGAGAAAGGAACAATTTTTCTCAATGTTGGTGTTCCGCCTAGTGAAACATTTGGAATTGCTAGAGAGCTATCTACCAACCAAGCTTGGGCATCCGCATATTTTTCATAACGTTTAGCCGGCTCTTGCTCCTTATTAGCTTCTTCCAACATTTGAGTGTAGACATCCAATCCAACAGCCTTGGCCTTGTCATTGGCTTCACCTGGCTCTATACCTAGATTTTGCATCAAACCACCAGAATTAACGTTAAAGACGTCAAGATAGGTTGATGGATCTTGATAGTCTGGACTCCAACCACCGTTGTAAAGATCATAATCCTTCTGAGCTGCAGTCTGAGCAAGATAACCTGAACTCTCATAGTCTTCTGTAGAAAGTTGGTGAACATCAATGACAACATTTTCTGCACCTAAGACAGATTCTATTGATTGCTTCATGGAATTGATTCCTTGAATTTCTGCCTTATTGGTCAAATCTACAGTTTTATCTAAGTGGATAGGGAATTGGACTCCTTTGGCTTGGAGTTCTTTCTTAGCTTCAGCAAATTTAGCTTTAGCTTTTTCTGGATTGTAGTATGGATCTTGGGCATCCGCAAAGTTGATTCCTTGCCATTCCTTACCATAATTCACCATCTTAGAGGCCACTACTTCACCAAAGTCTTTGCCGTTGATACTTACGAAGTTTGGAGGAACGACTAGGTTACGCAAAATCTTAGTTGCACCATCCTCTCCTTGAGATTGAGCCCCGTATGCTGTACGGTCATAGGCAAAGTTAATGGCTTGACGGAAGTTTTTATTAAGAACCGCTTCCTGAGTCGATTTCTTTTCAGCATCACTTGTCTTGGAAGTGAATTTATAAGATTTTCTATCTAGGTTAAAGTTTAAGAAATAAGAAGTGGCATCTTGCAAGCTATAGATGATATTGTCCTTATTCTTTTCTTTAATACCTTCAAAGCTTGCACTATTTGGATAAAGGCGAGCATAACTATAAGCTCCCTCAACAAAGTTACGAGCTAGTGCATCTTGGTCACTACCATCATAATAAGCCAATTTCACATCATCTACAAAGACATTTTTAGCATCCCAGTAGTTCGGATTTTTCTTGAATTCAATGACAGATTTTGAAACAAAGGATTTCATCAAGAAAGGTCCATTGTACAAAATACTAGATGGGTCTACCTTCCCAAAATCATCACCTTTTGATTTCAAGAAATCCGCATTGACCGGGAAGAGAATGGTTGAAGTTGTTTTTGAGTTCCAGTAAGATTCTGGTCGTGTCAAGGTATATTGAACCGTTTGGTCGTCAAGAGCCTTGACTCCGACAGTTGAAAAGTCGCTTGTTTTCCCGTTGATATAGTCATCTAAACCAGCAACGGATTCTTGCACCAAGTATAAGGCTTCGGATTTTTTATCTGCTGCATATTTCAAACCAGTTACAAAATCTTGGGCAGTTACAGGAGCATATTCATCTCCATCTGCAGTATACCATTTAGCATCCTTACGCAGTTTGTAGGTATAGGTCAAGCCATCCTTGGATACACTCCAATCCTCTGCCAAAGATGGGATATAATTCCCATACTGGTCATTTTCCATGAGCCCATCTACCAAATTAACCACGATATCATTGGTTGTTGCACGGTTTTCTGCTAGATAATTCAAACTAGACGGATCACTAGTATAAACATAGTTATATGTTTTTGACCCTGTGCTGGAATTTCCACAGGCACTTAACAAAATACCTGCACTTAACACGACACCTGCAAGCGTTGCATACTTGGCCTTAGACTTTTTCATCTCCAGAACCTCCTGATTTAAATATTTGTTTTATTATACAGGCTAACTACTTTTTAGTCAAGTGTTTTTTGACATAAAATTCAATTACTTTCGTTATTTATTCTCTGTTTTACATTTTATATCCAATTCTAACAATAAAAAATGAATAAGAGAGTGTTTTGGTTTTTAAAAAACTCAACTTATTCATTTTATTTATAAATTATTTTTCTAAGAAATTTTTAATTTTGCTCGCAGGCGATCTGCTTGGGCTTTTCCAATCACCTTATCCAACAAACGAGTACGGAGACTCATGACTCCATATACTCCTCCACCCATGGCACCGACAAGGGCTACATAAAGGAAGCTCCACAAACGTCCACTTGGTTGGAAGACAAATCCTAAAATCCACTGGATGGCACCTACACCGATAAACATAACAAGGGTCAACAAACTGATTAAAATGGTTCGCTTTAAAATCACCTTGCGCTTGACACCAGTTACCTTACAAATATCCCGATACATCAAGACGTTAGGAATAATAAGACCGATGGTTGTGGAAATCAAAGGACCATAACTGTGGAAGAGGGCGATGGTAGGTATTTGCAAGACTAGCTTGGCAATGGAACCATAGATAAAATAGAGAACGGCCTTGCGGTTGCGGAACATGGCCTGAAGCATTGGAGACAAGACCATGTACAAGCCTAAAATAGTAGACTGCAAAACTGCAAAGACAAACAAGCCCATGGCCAAACTATCTGGCTTGCCATAGAAGACAGTATAGAGAGGTTCTCCTACCATAACCACTCCAACCGTTGCTGGCAGCAGGAATACGAAAAGCATGGTAATGCTATCCTGAACGAGACGAGAAGCTGCCTTCAAGTCCCCCTTGACATAGTTTTCAGTCAAGAGTGGTAAACCGACACCCCCAATTGAAACCCCTACAGAAATCAAAATCATCGTGATTTTATTTGGATTGGCTGAAAAATAAGAAAACATGACAACCAAGTCCTCGTTGCTGTAGTTGGTAAACCAGCTCATACTATTGATAAAGGTCATCTGATCCAGAATCTGGAAGAGCTGGATGGCAGAGCCTGTCAGGATAAAAGGAATGGCTTCCTTAATGGTATCAACCAAAAGACGCTTGCTGTTAATCTTATCTCCTGTTTCAAAGACTCTTTTGAGTAACCCTTCTTGAGCAAGGAAATAGACCAAAACTGCAAAACTAGCTACCATGCCGATAAAGGCCGCAAAGGTCGATTGGGTAACGGCTGCTAGGTAATCTCCTGAACCGAGCTTCATAATGATAAAGGTTGCTAAGAGCATCCAGATAACACGAATGACCTGCTCAGCAATTTG
>NZ_DXLC01000227.1:0-2101 GCF_019414905.1 Streptococcus sp.
CGAATGAACTGCGCCACAAAAGTTAGGTTTTTTCTGTCTAACTTTTGGGGTGCAGTTCAGAAGGGGTGTTTTTTCTATCGTTTTTTAGTGCTAAGACTACACAAAAAAACCTTGATTCCAAGGCTTTTTCCTGTTGATTTAGATGCCCCCTACAGGGATTTGGAAAGGACTTTCATATTGAGAGCAATTAAAAATATTGAAATATAAGTGATTTTAGGTATTTTCAATGTCATGATTTAAAAATGGGACAAAAGTGGGGCAAAAACCATACAGATTCTAAACTGTATGGTTCTTTTTTTATCTAACCAAGAAAGGTTAAAACTTATTAAAACAAATGCAATCAACTGTTGAAAACTTTTTAGTCCGTGTAATATAAAAACAAGTAAAAAGTTGAACTATAGGGAATATTGTGTCATAATACGTAATAGATGAATAATTAATAGATTGGAAATAATGCTTTCTTACCTTAACAAGTTGAATTGGTTATACATTTTTTCGTCGCAATTGTGTCTATCTCTCGAGTTTAGCTAGTTTTTATAAGCTCTGGTTTCTAATCAATATAACAAATTTTAGAAGTGCATAAGACAAGATGGTGACATTACTACAGTCATTTCTAGTCACCATATGTTGCTGGCACAGGCTGTTTGTAGTGTTGGCTATTTACTAGTCAGTTTAATCGGAGTGTTTAATTTTTATTGTTGAAAGGTTTTTATATGGAGAAAATTCTATCTTTAGGTCTGACAGGTAAGAAATTACTTGCTCAGGGGTTCTTATTTGTTCTGCTAGGTCTTATCTTGATGGTCACGGGGACTTGGTTGCCAGTAAAGGTTATTCGACTGGTTCTGTTTTTAGCTTGGATAGCAACGGTCTTAGATTTAGTATTACGTATTTTCAAAAAAAGTCAGTCAACGGACACCTTGGGAGTTGCACTGGTTAAATTGTTAGTGCTGGGATATTTGCTTGGCTCCAATCTTGCGACGGATGTGCCGATTTATATTTTGGCTCTTGTGATTGGAGTTTATCAGATTTTTCATGCTAGTATTAACCTTGTCACCTATGTTCTCTACCGCAAAAACAAAATTCGACCTCGTTTTCGTCTCTTACTAGATGGACTCGTACTAGTTTTTCTTGGTGGGACTAGTCTTTTGTCCTCTACGGGAAATTCTGTCTTTCAACTCTTTGTTTTAGGGGCTTATTTTTTCCTTTATGGTCTGTCCAATATCCGTGATGGTTTCTTGTTTGAGGAGGAAATTGGGAAAAACCATCTCAAACGTCGTGTAAGAATGAGCTTACCTATTGTCCTAGCCGCTCTCATCCCTGCAAGTACTTTAGCAAAAATCAACAAATTCATGCAGGAAAATGCTGATGAGAGAGAGGATATCCATCTTGGAATGGTGAAGTCTGGTAAGACAGCGGAGCTTGAAATTTTTGTTCATACAGCTGAGACCTCTCTGTTTTCGGCAATTGGTCATGTGGATATCTGCTATCAAGGCCGTGTTATTTCTTATGGCAACTATGATCCGTCTTCTGAGACCTTATTTGGCATGGTAGGAGATGGTGTCTTATATTTCTGTGATCGTGACAAGTACATTGACCTATGTAAACGTGAGAGTCAAAAAACGCTTTTTGGTTATGGGATAGATTTGACGCCTGAAATGGAAAAAGCAGTTCAGAAAAAGTTGGCTGAATTGAAACAACTGACGATTCCATGGGAGCCAAGTGCAGATAAAATCATGACAGGTGATGGTAAGGAAGACTACACCTACGCTTATAAAATCAGACATGAGACAGATGGGGAACTTTATAAATTTATCAAATCTAAGTTTAAATCCTACTTTGTCTTATCTACAAACTGTGTGCTCTTGGCTGATACCATAGTCGGTCAGGCTGGCACCGATATCCTCTCACCCAAAGGATTTATCGCACCAGGAACTTACCAAGCTTACCTTGACCGAGAGTTTGAAAAACCAAATAGTATAGTCGTATCTAAACATGTTTATTAAGGAGAATTTATGAATTTAGTAAAAAAATACACCCCATTAATACTTTTTATAGGGCTGGTTACTCTTGTAATTCTGAATGCATCAAGCTTTATATCAGG
>NZ_DXLC01000227.1:2111-3438 GCF_019414905.1 Streptococcus sp.
GTATCTCTCTTTGAAGTAACTTCTACCTTGATTTATGGTGCTGTCATTGCTTTTGTGCTCAATGTTCCCATGAAAAAAATTGAAGAATTCCTAGTTAAAATGAAGGTAAAGGCAGGGTTGCGCCGTCCGATTGCTATGGTGCTTGTTTTCCTATCTCTTATCTTAATCGTGATCTGTCTTTTGGTTTTGGTGCTTCCAACCCTTGCTCAGACTATTAGTCAGCTGGGAGCAGTCCTTTCAACAGTCCTGACTCAACTTGGGAAATTGCTAGACAGCTCGGAATTTGTAACCAAAGACATGTTGTCAACTATCGTATCAGGCATACAGGGACAATCTAGTTCTATTAGCCAAGCTTTGATAGGTTTTTTATCAGGTCTGACTAGTAATATCGGCAATATTTTTTCAAGTTTGATGAATGCCTTTTTGATTATAGTCTTTACCTTTTTATTTTTATCCAGTAAGGAACATCTGGCAGCGATGACGAGTAGACTTCTAAAAGTTATATTTCCAGAGAAAGTGGTGACAAAGTTAACTTACATTGGACAAGTAGCACTAGAGACTTATGACCAATTTTTGATGAGTCAGCTGATTGAAGCAGTCATCATAGGAGTTATGATAGCGGTTGTCTACAGCCTGTTTGGACTACCTTATGGGGTAATGACAGGTATATTTGCAGGAGTGCTATCGTTCATTCCTTATGTAGGGCCTATGATTGCTTGTGTTGTGGGAGCGATTTTTATCTTCACAGTGAGTCCTACTCAAGCCTTACTTTCTCTTCTTCTATATCAAGTTATACAGCTGATTGAAGGAAACCTTATTTATCCTAGAGTTGTAGGTCAATCTATTGGTTTGCCAGCTATTTTCACGCTTGCGGCTGCTAGTATTGGAGGCAATCTCTTTGGCTTACTTGGGATGATATTCTTTACACCGATATTTGCTGTTATCTATCGATTGGTTAAGGAATTTGTCGTTGCAAAGGAAAATCAGGTAGATTAAGAAAAACTAAATTTAATAAGATATACTGAGAAGAGAGTGAGAGATTCTCTTCTCTTTTATTTTTAAATACTTTTCTACAAAAAGCTATTAGACGTTAAAAAAAGCCTTGGTTTCAAGGCTTATTTCTGTTGATTTAGATGTGCCCCCTGCAGGGCTCGAACCTGCGCCCCATAGATTAAGAGTCTACTGCTCTACCAACTGAGCTAAGGAGGCAACAGAAAAAGCTGAGAATGTAACTTCCCAGCTATTTTAATATGCCCAAAATGGCAACTAGATTATTTACGAAAGGCCTCAATAATGTAGGTGAAGCCAGTAACTAAAAATGAAAAGG
>NZ_DXLC01000228.1:0-4875 GCF_019414905.1 Streptococcus sp.
AACTCTTTCAGACGTGGGTGTTGTGGGTTGTCAAAGATTTGATCTGGTGTTCCGTCTTCAAGGAATTCACCATCTGCAGTAAAGATAACGCGGTTGGCAACCTGACGGGCAAATCCCATCTCATGGGTTACGATAATCATGGTCATACCTTGCTCAGCCAATTCCTTCATAACGTTTAGTACGTCCCCGACCATCTCAGGGTCAAGGGCAGAAGTTGGTTCATCGAAGAGCATGATGTCTGGATTCATTGCAAGTCCACGAGCGATGGCCACACGTTGTTTTTGACCACCTGATAGGCTATCTGGGTTGGCATTAGCTTTATCTGCTAGCCCAACCTTGTCAAGCAACTCCATTCCCAATTTCTCAGCTTCTTCCTTAGTCATCAACTTGTGCTCAATAGGGGCAAAGGTAATGTTGTCCAATACAGACATATGAGGGAAGAGGTTGAAGTGTTGGAAAACCATGCCGATATTTTCACGGACGTGGTCAACATTGGTTGTTTTTTCAGTTAAGTCATAGCCGTTCACAGTGATGTGACCGCTAGTGACTTCTTCTAGAAGATTGAGGCTACGGAGGAAGGTTGACTTACCAGAACCTGAAGGACCGATGATACAAACAACATCTCCTTCATAGAACTTAGTCGTGATTCCTTTTAGGACTTCATTTTTTCCGTAGTTTTTGTGTAAATCATTTACATCAATTTTTAATTTTGCCATTAACGAATCCTCTTTTCTAAGCGTTTCGCTAGTCTAGTCAAAAGTGTGATAATTACAAGATAGAAGATAGCAAGGATTGCATACATCTTGAAACTTTGGTAGTTACGGGCGATGATAATCTTACCAGTTTGGAAGAGTTCCACCAAACCGATAGCAGATACGATGGTTGTATCTTTAAGAGCGATAACGAATTGGTTAACAAAGTTTGGCAACATTAATTTAGTTGCTTGTGGCAGGATAATCTTACGCATGGTTTTGCCATAAGAGATCCCCAAGCTTCGGCTGGCTTCCATTTGACCAACTGGAACGGCCTGAATACCGCCACGAACGATTTCAGCGATATAAGCGGCTGCATTGAGAGAAAGGGCAATAGTACCAGCTACAAAGTCGTTAATTGGACTTTGTTGGCCTGTAATAGACTCGATGAAGTTTGGAATTCCCCAGAAGATGAAGGCTGCAAGAATCATCAATGGAATACCTCGAATAACGTCAACGAAAATCTCAGAAATCACACGAAGAGATTTATACGGGCTGACACTAAACATACCGAAGATAATCCCGATAACAATAGCAATAGCAAATGAGATAAGAGCTAGAGCAAGAGTGATACCAAGCCCGCTAAGGAGTTGTTTATAGTTGTTTTGAAGCAAGCCCCAGATAGTTGTCTCATCAACAGTGCTTGTTGAAGCAGTTGATGACTCACTAGCTAAGTATTTGTCAAGAATCTTTTGGAATTCACCGTTTGCTTTAAGGTTAGCAAGTCCGTTATTGAACATTTCAATCAATTCTGGATTTGCTCCTTTTTTAACGGCAAAGGCTGTTTCACCGATTGGAGTTCCAGCGATTGGTGTTTTCAATTTTTGTCCTTGGCTGATAGAATATTTGAGAACAGGTTCATCATCCATAACGGCATCGATGGCACCAGTGTTTAAACTGTCATACATTGACGAACCATCAGCAAATGTTTTGATTTTGTAACCGTATTTGTTTTGATTTTCTGTTAGGAATGTTTGAGAAGCAGTTCCGTTTTTAACACCAACTGTCTTCCCTTTCAAATCTTCATAAGAAGCAATATTGCTTGATTCTTTGACACCAAGGATAGTATTGGCAGTGTAGTATGATTCTGAGAAGTCAAAAGTTGCCTTACGAGCATCAGTGACAGACATACCAGCAATGATACCATCAGCTTGACCAGCTTGAACAGCACTGATAGCAGCATCAAAACCAGGGTTGGTAATTTCAATTTCAAAACCTTGGTCTTTAGCGATTGCCTTAATCAATTCCATATCAATACCAGTAAATTGGTTGCTTGAATTTTGGAAAACAAAAGGTGCAAAAGAAGAATCGCTAGCAATAATGTATTTAGCTTTAACAGGAATGGCTTTTAATCCTGCTAGAGTAGTTGTAGTTGGAACTGCTGAAGATGATGAAGCAGTCCATTTCTTGATGATTTTATCAAGACTACCATCTTTTTTCATTTCAGCCAAGGCTTGGTTAAATTCAGTAACCAGGTGCTCGTATTTGCTACCTTTTTTAACACCGAAAGCAAAGCTACCTACAGCTTCACCGTCCATTTCAATATGGAGGTCTTGACCTTGGTTAATGGCATATTCGATAACAGGTTTGTCATCCATCATGGCATCGATGGCACCAGCACTCAAGCTGTTGTTCATCAAATCACTAGTGTCAAATGTTTTAATAGTAAAGCCGTATTTATCTTTGATTGTTTCAAGAAAACGTTGAGCAGCAGTTCCGTTTTTAACACCAACGGTTTTGCCAGTTAATTGGTCATATTTACTAATCTTGTGTGCCTTTGTAGTTGCAATGACAACTTTTGTGTCATAGTAAGTATCAGACATGGTGAAGACTTTTTCACGTTCTTTAGTCTTTGTCATCCCTGCCATGATAGCGTCAGCTTGACCAGCTTGAACCGCATTTACCGCTGCATCAAATCCAGGATAGGACATCTGAATGTTCCATCCTTTAATCTCAGCGACTTTGTTGATAATGTCAACATCAATTCCTTTATAAGTTTGATCTGAATCTTTAAACTCAAAAGGTGCATAGGCGGTATCAGAAACAATCTTAATCGTTTCAGCTTTCGCAATACCTAATGAGAAAATTGGGAATAAAATTAGCAAAAATGCTAGAAATTTTTTCTTCATTTTTAGTCTCCTTTTCCGAATATTTTCCCATTATATCAGAAAAAGTAAAAAAAGGCAAATTTTTATATTTCTGTGTCAGAAAATATAACATTGTTTTTTCCTTTTCTTTCTTGAATTGCTACTATAAAGTGCTATAATAATAGTATATATAGAAGAAAAGAGGACAGGGATATGAAGAACAAAAGAATATTTAAAGACTTCCAAGCTTCAAAAATGAGTTTAAACATTTACACAAGCCCCTTGTTAGCCTTTGCTTTTGTCTTCATAGGAGAGTTTGTGGCTTATACTCTGTATGGTATTAGTTTGTTAGCTCTCATCGGACTTGCTAGAAATTTTGGAGAGGCTGGTCAAAATCTTGCAACCTACTTGCAGACCTTGCAGCAGAGCTTGATGGATAAAACAAGTGACTTTCATTTAATTTTAGATTTACTGGCCTTTGGTTTTATACTCAACACTGTGTTCAGATGGACTAGAAAAGTTGAGAAAAGACCTATTCGAACCTTGGGATTTTATAGAGAGAATTTCCTCAGCAGTCTTCTGAAAGGATTTGGCCTAGGTTTGGCACTTTTTCTTCTGACCTTGTTAGGTTTGGTGGCCTTGGGGCAATATCGTTTTGAGTCTATTCACTTAAATCCTTATTCTCTTATCTTTGTTGTCTTTACTATCCCATTTTGGATTTTACAGGGGACAACAGAAGAAGTGGTGTCCCGTGCTTGGCTCCTTCCCCAATTGGCCTCAAGAACCAATCTAAAACTTGCTGTTCTTATATCTAGCCTGTTCTTTACCCTGCTTCATATGGGTAATTCGGGTCTCACACCTCTATCTCTAGTGAATCTCTTTTTATTCGGAGTTGCCATGTCACTATATCTTCTAAAAACAGATACTATATGGGGTATAGGTGGTATTCATGGAGCTTGGAATTTCGCACAAGGCAACCTCTTTGGAGTATTAGTTAGTGGTCAGTCTTCAGGAACCTCAATCATGAAATTTACTCCACAAGGCAATCAAGACTGGCTATCTGGTGGGTCTTTTGGTATTGAGGGTTCCATCATGTCCAGTATTATTTTGTTTCTACTGATTCTTTATCTCGCTTATCAATTAAAGAAAGAAAATGAAAGGATGTGACTTAGGTCCGTCCTTTTCTTCGTGAAAATGCTACAAGTATGCTAAAATAGGAATAGCACATGGAAAGAGGATTCTTATGATCAATCGCATTACAGATAATCAATTTAAACTAGTATCAAAATATCAACCTTCAGGAGACCAACCTCAAGCTATTGAGCAGTTGGTTGATAATATCGAGGGGGGAGAAAAAGCTCAGATTCTGATGGGGGCGACTGGAACAGGGAAGACCTACACCATGAGTCAGGTCATTTCCAAAGTCAATAAACCCACTCTGGTCATTGCCCACAATAAAACGCTAGCAGGCCAGCTCTATGGGGAGTTTAAGGAATTTTTCCCTGAAAATGCAGTTGAGTACTTTGTGTCTTACTATGATTATTACCAACCTGAGGCCTATGTCCCTTCTAGTGATACCTACATTGAGAAGGATAGTTCTGTCAATGACGAGATTGACAAGCTCCGCCACTCAGCGACATCAGCCCTTTTGGAGCGTAATGATGTTATTGTCGTTGCCTCTGTCTCTTGTATCTATGGTCTGGGTTCGCCCAAGGAATACGCTGATAGTGTCGTTAGTCTCCGTCCAGGTCTTGAAATTTCTCGTGATAAACTCTTGAATGACTTGGTTGATATCCAGTTTGAACGTAATGATATTGATTTCCAACGGGGAAGATTTCGTGTACGTGGGGATGTAGTGGAGATTTTCCCAGCTTCCCGTGACGAACACGCCTTTCGAGTAGAATTTTTTGGAGACGAAATTGACCGTATCCGTGAAGTGGAGGCTTTGACAGGTCAGGTATTGGGAGAAGTGGATCATTTGGCGATTTTCCCTGCCACTCACTTTGTGACCAATGATGACCACATGGAGGTTGCGA
>NZ_DXLC01000229.1:0-3962 GCF_019414905.1 Streptococcus sp.
TGTCAGATAACTCGTTTTGTTCGCTTTTTATATTTAAGGTTAGACTTTTGTCCCAAACTCTTTTGAGGTGCTTTTTAATATGAGCCCAGGTTTTCTCAATAAGATTGTACTCAGGTGAGTGGGGAGGAATAAGAAATAGAGCTACTTTTTCTGGGGCTTATTCATAGTAGGTGTGATTCTTTTTTTCGAATGTAACCCATAGCTTTGAGAGCATAGTGGATAGTATAGTAGATTGAAATAAGATGTGAACGAAGTGATTGAGAAAGTCAATTTTTTCTAGAAATGTTTTAGCAACCGTAATGTGCTATTCTAGATTCAATACGCTATAGTTGATGACAGCCAAATTCAGAAGCTATTTCAGTCAAATAAGCGTCTGGATTGTCAGTAAGATAGTTTTTAAGTCTATCTCTATCAACTTTTCTTGGTTTTGTTCCTTTTACTTGATGGTTTAGATCACCTATTTTCTCTTTTAGATAATGATATTACGTGAGATTTGGAAAACGTGTGATGTTTCTGTTATACTACCTATTCGCTTACAATAGGCGAGAACTTTTTTTACGTAAATCTATTGAATATGGCATAAGATGACTGCACCACATTGTGTACTATCTTTAGTTCATTTTGTCATATTTCTGTCGAAACAGGTTACTAATATTAATGTACGGGCTCTATGTATGTCAAAAATAAGTTCAGTTATTGAATAGATTTTACTAAACGAGATAGAAGAATAATTTGAGTCTTTTATGCAATCTCCATATAGGATTCATTACGACAGATACCTTAGATTCTTTTTATTGAAGAAATTTTCTGAAAATTACAAAATATACTTGCTATTTTAGAAAAATAGTGTAGAATAAAAGAAATAGGTTTTTAGAATAAGGAGTGGAATATGACAGTAACGATTGATTGGGAAAATCTCGGTTTTTCCTATATGAAATTACCTTATCGCTATATTGCTCATTTTAAAAATGGACAATGGGATCAAGGAGAGCTTACAGAGGATGCAAACTTGCATATTTCAGAGTCTTCTCCAAGTCTTCACTATGGTCAACAAGCATTTGAAGGTTTGAAAGCTTATCGTACTAAGGATGGTAGTGTTCAACTGTTCCGTCCTGATGAAAATGCTAAACGCCTGCAACGGACATGTGACCGTCTCTTGATGCCACAAGTTCCAACAGAAATGTTTGTAGACGCTTGTAAGGCAGTTGTTCGTGCGAATGAAGAATATGTACCTCCATATGGAACAGGTGGAACCTTATATCTTCGCCCTCTTTTGATTGGTGTCGGAGATATTATCGGGGTTAAACCAGCAGAGGAATACATTTTCACAATTTTTGCTATGCCAGTTGGAAATTACTTTAAGGGTGGATTGGTTCCAACCAACTTCTTGATTCAGGATGAATACGACCGTGCGGCTCCAAATGGTACAGGTGCGGCTAAGGTTGGTGGGAACTATGCTGCCAGTCTCTTGCCAGGGAAATTGGCCAAGTCACGTCATTTCTCAGATGTTATCTACCTAGACCCATCAACTCATACAAAGATTGAAGAAGTCGGCTCAGCTAACTTCTTTGGAATTACAGCTGACAATGAGTTTGTAACACCATTGAGCCCATCTATCTTGCCATCTATTACTAAGTATTCTTTGCTTTATTTGGCAGAACACCGCTTGGGCTTGACTCCTATTGAGGGAGATGTCCCAATTGATAACCTTGACCGTTTTGTAGAGGCAGGTGCCTGTGGTACAGCAGCAGTTATTTCACCAATTGGTGGAATTCAGCACGGTGATGATTTCCATGTATTCTATAGTGAAACAGAAGTAGGTCCTGTGACTCGTAAACTCTATGATGAATTGACAGGTATTCAGTTTGGTGATATTGAAGCGCCAGAAGGTTGGATTGTAAAAGTAGATTAAAATAAACAAAAGGAGATTTTTGATGAAATCGAAAAAGTGGCTCTTAACAGCAGGAGTGGTCCTGAGCACAACAGCTCTTTTAGTGGCTTGTGGAAAAGCTGATAAAGAAGCAGATGCACCGACAACGTTCTCATATGTCTATGCAGTAGATCCAGCATCTTTGGACTATAGTATAGCGACTCGTACATCTACAACAGATGTCATCGGGAACGTGGTTGATGGCTTGATGGAAAACGACCAGTACGGAAATGTTATTCCTTCCTTGGCTGAGGATTGGTCTGTGTCAAAAGATGGTTTGACTTATACCTACAAACTTCGTAAAGGAGTTAAATGGTACACTTCTGAAGGTGAAGAATATGCAGAAGTAACAGCCCATGACTTTGTAACAGGATTGAAACATGTAGCTGACGGTAAGTCAGACGGTGTCTCTCTCATCCAAAATTCAATCAAGGGTTTGGATGCCTACATGACTGGTGAGACGAACGATTTCTCTACAGTTGGTGTTAAGGCCTTGGACGATTATACAGTCGAATATACCCTAAACAAACCAGAAAGTTTCTGGAACTCTAAAGTTACAACAGCGACGATGTTGCCTGTAAATGAAGAGTTTTTGAAGGCATCAGGTAAAGATTATGGAGCAGTTACTCCAGCAGGGATTCTTTACAATGGTCCTTATATCTTGAAGACCTTGACTTCTAAATCGTTAATCGAATACGAGAAAAATCCAAACTACTGGGATAAAGAAAAGGTAAAAATCGAGAAGATCAAATTGACCTACTACGATGGTTCTGATCAGGAATCCTTGATTCGTAGCTTCTCTTCTGGTGCTTATACGACAGCCCGTCTCTTCCCAAGTAGCTCAAACTTTGCTTCTACTTTGGAACAATACGGAGATAAAATCACTTATAGCCCACAGGACTCAAGTAGCTATTACTTCACCTTTAACGTAAATCGTCAGTCATATAATAAAACTGCGAAAACAAGTGAAGAGCAAAAGACTTCTACTAAAGAAGCTATGCTTAATAAGGACTTCCGTCAGGCTATCAACTTTGCCTTCAACCGTCATTCTTATGCTGCCCAGCTAAATGGTGAAGACGGTGCGGACAAGATTATTCGTAACAGCCTTGTTCCTGACAACTTTGTACAAGCAGGGGGTAAAAACTTTGGTCAAATCGCCCAAGCTGAGTTGGTGAACTATGGTGACCAATGGAAAGGTGTTGAGCTAGTTGACGGTAAGGATTCTATCTACAATCCTGACAAGGCTAAAGCTGCGTTCGAAAAAGCTAAGAAAGACTTGGAATCTAAAGGGGTAACTTTCCCAATTCATTTGGATGTCCCAGTTGAACAAACAGATACCATCGCCGTTCAACAAAGTAATTCTTTCAAACAGTCTATCGAATCAACTCTTGGTGCAGAAAATGTTGTCATTGATGTTCTTCAAATGACAGATAATGAAAAGGAAACAATCACTTCTCAAGCGCGTGTTCCTTCTCAAAAAGACTATGATTTGAACAGTACAGGATGGGCTCCAAGCTATCAAGACCCAGCATCTTACTTGAATATCATGGATCCTAAATCAGGTTCTGCTATGAAACACCTTGGTATTACTAAAGGAAAAGATAAGGATGTTGTAGCGAAACTTGGTTTGGACCAATATAAGAAATTATTGGATGATGCAGATTCAGAGACTACAAATCTTGAAGAACGCTATGAAAAATATGCCAAGGCTCAAGCTTGGTTGACGGATAGTTCATTATTGATGCCGACAGCCTCATCTGGTGGTTCTCCAGTTGTAAGTAATGTCGTGCCATTCTCAAAACCATACTCACAAGTTGGTATTAAGGGTGACCCATATATCTTTAAAGGGATGAAATTGCAAAAAGATATTGTTACAACAAAAGAATATGAAGAAGCACTGAAAAAATGGCAAAAAGAAAAATTGGAATCAAACGGTAAGTACCAAAAAGAACTAGAAAAACACATTAAATAAAGCAGAAAACTCTATATCAGACTTGGAATGATATAGAGCTGTCTCTTATACACATCTGAC
>NZ_DXLC01000229.1:3972-4377 GCF_019414905.1 Streptococcus sp.
GGAAAACTCTATATCAGACAAGCCTGATGTAGAGTTTTTTCTTGCTAGTTTTAGGATTTTCTTGTAAAATAGAAAAAGTGAAGAGAGGTATGAAATGAGCAAGAAAGATAAAAAAATTGAAATTCAAGTAGCAGATGCCAAGGTTAATGTAGGAAAAGACAGTTTTGAAGGTTATACCTTGACCATTGGTAAAAAAGTTATCGGAGAAATTGCCGAATTAGACGGACAATTTGCCATCATAAAGAATGGGAATGTCGATAGTTTTTATAAAAAATTGGAAAAAGCTGTGGAAATTTTGATTGAAAATTATAATTTAGCAAAATAAGTCTTGTTTTTTTGAAATTTTCATGATATAATAGTCCATGTTGATTGTAGGAGAGATAGCGAAGAGACTAAACGCGGCGG
>NZ_DXLC01000023.1:0-3984 GCF_019414905.1 Streptococcus sp.
ATGGCGAGTCTTTCGCAGAGTCTGTCATTCGTGAAATCTATGAAGAAACAGGATTGACGATCCAAAATCCTCAACTTGTCGGCATTAAAAATTGGCCACTAGATACAGGTAGGCGCTATATTGTCGTTTGTTATAAGGCGACTGAGTTCTCTGGGACCCTTCGCTCTTCAGATGAAGGAGAAGTTTCTTGGGTGCAAAAAGACCAGATTCCAAACTTGGATCTGGCCTATGATATGTTACCCTTGATGGAAAGGATGGAAGCTCCGGACAAGTCTGAATTTTTCTATCCTCGCCGTACAGAAGACGTTTGGGAAAAGAAAATTTTCTAATCCTTTACCAAATAACCGAGCCGATCCAAGGCCTCCTCTATATAGTGGAGATCTTGTTGTGTTTCGGCTTCGACTAGGTGGTAATGGATGCCATCTGTCAATTCAGATAAAGGTCTAAAATCAGAATGCTCAACTTGTTCTAGAAAATGTTGCACATCTCTGCGACAAGACAGTTTCAGCAAGGTTTCAATTTCTCCATAAACAGGATGGTCAATCAAGGTGTTTTGAACACGTCCACCATTATCTACGATAGCGAGGAGTTCTTGACCGATTTCTTCAACTTCATGTTTCACTTTAAAAAGTTTATGAACATAAGGGTTAGTATCAATTTGCTTATAGACGTAGCCACGATTGGTGGATAGGATAGGAGCGCCATCGGCTCTCAAAATTGCAATATCCTGTACAATGACCTGACGCGTGACATGAAAATGTTCAGCCAAACTTTGACCATTGAGGGCTTTAGGAGCTTCTTTCAAGACTTGGAGCAGGGCTTGTTTGCGATCTTTTGTCATAGTTTTTCCTCTTAACGGCGTTTTCGAAGCACTTTATAGACAGCTAGTGCTAATGTATAGTCTACCATACTATGGATAATTGTGCCAAATCCAACTAGTACAAATAGAACATAAAACATATTTTCTACATTGGTACCAGAAGTTGCGTAAAAAAGGACACAGGCTAATACTTCAGCAAGGGCATGAATGACAGCCAAAACAAAGTTGAAAATCCAAGAAGATTTTGGTTTATCTAGGGTATCGGGAAATTTTTGTAGGTAAAGAGCTCCTAGAGTTCCAAAAAAGATATGGGAAAAAGCTCGAAATACGATAACCATGGGATATCCAGCCATCAAAAATCCAAAACTAGAGGCTAGTATGACAAAAATTGCCATTAAGGGCGACAAGAACATGGCTATAAAAATAGTAATGTGACTTCCTAAAGTGTAAGAAGCAGGTGGAATGACAATCTTGAAAGGCATAACAATCGGAATCAAAATTGCAATAGCTGTTAATAGGGCTGTCATTGTCATAAATTGTGTCTTTTTCCGTGTATTCATAAGAATCTCCTTTTTATCTGTATATACACTAGTATAGTACAATAAAGAAGACAATAAAGCAAGGATTTACTTAGGTTTATAGGTCATTTTTAGTTAGATATTGGTAAAGATTTCACTAAAAAGAAACTACCTCAAACAAAATCTCCACCTTCAGGTTTGAAAGTGGAGATTGTTTTTATTTTTTTAAAGTCTGTAGTCGTGGAACAATGGCTAGGGTTAGAACTGCAGAAATAACTAATTCGGCAATTGAATTTGTTGAGATAACAGTTGCTAGGAGTTTTTGGATATTACCATCAAAAACATTTCCAAAAAGGTAGAAAATTCCACCAAGGACAAAGACAGTATTTGTCAAGGAACCAAGGGCACCAGCTAGAATCAGACCAGTCTTATTTTTCATCAGCTTATAGACTAAGTAAGGAGTCAAACCAATCAAAATACGTGGGACAATGGCAATGATAGCTGAGTAGATGTTCCCATTTGGTACGAAAGGAGAGAAGAGGTAGCTGGTTGGCAGAATCGTAATTGTGTTAACCGTCAAGCTAAGTAGCCCCATCAAAAATCCAAGTGTAACCCCAACGCGTGGACCGTAGATAATGCTGGCAATAATGACAGGAATATGAACGATGGTCGGTTTGATTGGGAATGGAAAAAGGTTAAAGATAAGTGAGCTTAGAAAATGAATCACAAGCATGGTTGCAAAGAAGATAGCAATGGGCGCAATATTAGATCGTTTTTTCATCGAGAGTTTCCTTTATTCTTTCTAAAATAATTGTGAGGTCGGCTAAAGCTCCTCGTCCATGGTCTCCACAAGCTAGTAGGGATTCCTTAGGAGCAATCAGCTGATAGCCGTAGGTTTCTAATGTTTTCAGATTAGCCTGAGTTGCTGGATGTTCATACATCTTTGTATTCATAGCAGGTGCGATGAGTTTGGGAATATGACTTGGCAAGGCTAGAGCAATACAAGTTACCATGTTGTCCGCAAAGCCGTGGGCTAGTTTTGCAATAGTGTTAGCTGTTGCAGGGGCCACGATAAATAAATCTGCTTTTTTTCCAAGTTCGATATGATTGACTTGATCAGGATAGGGTTCCTTCATGACATCTAGGTGGACAGGATTCTGTGATAAGACCTGTAGTGTCAATGGTTGGATAAACTCTGTAGCAGCCTGGGTCATTAAAACAGTGACTTGATGACCTTGTTTTTTTAGAGAACTGACTAAATCTGCCGACTTGTAAGAGGCGATAGACCCCGTTACAGCCAAGAGAATATGTGCCATAGCTTTCCTTTCTATGAATGGTAGGCTTGAATTTTTTCAAGGAGGAGTTTTGCAATTTCTTCTTTAGTCTGGACTGTTTGAAGCTGATCTTTCTCAACAAAGATTGCACGATGCTGGTTTGCTGAAATTTGAGTCAGGTCATTTGCGATAATCAAGTCTGCTTGGTTATTGATAAGACTTTTTCTAGCAATGTCAACCAGATGGTCTTCGGTAACATCAACCAGCAGTTTGAAACCAATCAGATGAATAGCAGGATTCCATTCCTTGATTAGAGAGATGATTTTTGGTGTTTTTTTCAGGAATAAAACCTGAATCTCATCAGTCGAAGAAATCTTAGCTTGATGATTTTGCTTGCTTAAAAATTCTTCCAAATTGGAGCTAGCCTGAACTTCCTCAAGCCCTGTCATATAAACAGGAGTGTAGTCAGAAACAGCCATTGAGTGAATCAAGACCTGATAATCCTTAACACGTTCTTGCATTTCAAGAAGAAGGTCGTTTGTATTGTTAATTTCTTGAATGCTTAGGTTGGGATGGGCTTCTGGCTTTAGAGCTCGTTTTGTTGTTATCAAACAAACTTCATGCCCTGCAGCAAGCAAGGTTTCTGTTATGATTTTCCCCAAGAGTCCTGTAGAATGGTTAGTGATAGAGCGGACGCTATCGATAGCTTCACTGGTACCGCCCGATGTAACTAAAATTTTCATAGCACTATTGTACACAAAAATAAACGGTAAGTAAAATGAAAGTGATAAAATTTCGGTAAAAGAAAAGAATATAGTTTCAAACTATAAAGCCATATAAAATTTAAGAAAGGGCTCTAAAAACCTTAAAATAAGCGATATTTACGAACGTTTAGAGAGTTTAAGGATGTTAAAAATCTTGTTTTGTGTTATAATGAATTATCATATAAGAGGTTAGAGGAGTTTTGAATGAAAACAGATATTGAAATCGCACAGAGTATTGAGCTAAAGCCAATCGTTGATGTTGTAGAGAAACTTGGTATTTCTTACGACGATTTGGAGTTGTATGGAAAGTACAAGGCTAAGCTCAGCTTTGATAAAATTCGTGCAGTTGAGAGCAATCCAGTTGGAAAATTGATTCTGGTTACTGCCATCAACCCAACACCTGCAGGTGAAGGAAAATCAACTATTACCATTGGTCTGGCGGATGCCTTGAACAAGATTGGCAAGAAAACCATGATTGCTATTCGCGAACCATCTCTTGGTCCAGTAATGGGAATTAAGGGTGGTGCGGCAGGTGGTGGTTATGCCCAAGTTCTGCCAATGGAAGATATTAATCTCCACTTCACTGGAGACATGCATGCCATTACAAC
>NZ_DXLC01000230.1:0-5354 GCF_019414905.1 Streptococcus sp.
TTCGTACTCTGCATTATCCAATTCTAGTTTCGCAATATTCTCATGATTTTTCTTGAGAGCTTCATAAAGCAGTTGGAAACGCGCTTCAATATCTGTCTCAGAAAAATGATAATTAGCATCTAAAAGCTTACGGTAGCCATCTTCTAAATCTTCCAGTTGTTCAGGTAGGTCTTTAGATAATGTTGCTACAATTGCTGGTATACGATCAACAATATGCGTTAAAGCCAAAATATGATTTTCAGCATTATCCAAAATCACAGCAGCTTCTACTGGGTCACCTGACGAATTTAAAGTTACAAACTGAGAAAACTCTGATTGGATATTTTCCAATTGTTTTTCAATTTCAGATAAACCTTGTCCATATTCTTCAGAATGATCAGCAACTCGGTGTTGCAACTCTTCAAACAAGTCCAAGGTATGAAGAACACGTCCACTATTTTTAGACTCTTGTTTCTCCAAATCTGCCAAGGCGTTGCGAATTGCCGCAATATCTTCTTCAATCAAGGTAATTTGACTCTCGATTTGATCAATTTGATGACTCGCTTTGAAAAAACGGAATGAGTTATTGTAACCTTCTGCCTCAAAAAGATTATTTTCGATATCAGCAAAAGAGTTAAGAGATAGGTCAACCCATTTTTGATTCCATTCACGGAAAGTCACCTGACTTTGTCCAATCAAGTGCATATTTTTTACCGCTTCAACTTCATCATTTACTGGAAGATTGTACAGTTCTTCTTTTTTCTCTTCTAAAATTGCTAGTTTACTTTCATTGCGTTTCCGTACATAAATTGCTATAGCATATGAAATCAGCAATATAATTGCAATTGCAATTATAAGATATACTACTAGACTACCAGACATATTAAACTCCTTTTTTACTTGAAACAATCGTAATGATTATATCATATTTTTTAGACCAAGGGAACTACTTCTCCCGATTTTTTAGACATCCAGTGTACTATAGACGGCATTTTCTTCGATAAATTCACGACGAGGCTCTACTCGATCCCCCATCAACATATCAAAGATTTTATCTGCTTCTGCAGCATCATCCACAGAAACTCTGGCCATCAAGCGATGTTCAGGATCCATGGTTGTTTCCCACAATTGGTGGTCATCCATTTCACCCAGACCTTTATAACGCTGAATGGTTGGTTTGGCACGTCCTTCACTGTGGCGGGCCAAGGCCTCTTGGAGTTTGATTTCTTGATCTGCACCTGGCTGGATGTATTCTTTAATCTCGCTTCCAACCTTGACACCATAGATTGGTGGTTGGGCGATATAAACATAACCAGCTTCTAGGATTGGTTTCATATAACGATAAATCAAGGTTAAAAGAAGGGTACGAATGTGGGCTCCATCGACATCGGCATCGGTCATCAAAACGAGTTTTTGGTAACGAGCTTTTGAAACATCGAATTCCGCTCCAAATCCTGTTCCCATCGCTGTGAAAAGACTACGAATTTCTTCGTTAGCTAGAATCTTATCCATACTTGCCTTTTCAACGTTCAAAATCTTACCGCGAATTGGAAGAATTGCCTGAAATTCACGGTTACGACCAGATTTGGCTGATCCACCCGCTGAGTCTCCTTCGACGATGAAGAGTTCTGTTTCCGCAGGATTGTTTGAAGAACAGTCTGCTAGTTTCCCTGGAAGGTTGGAAATTTCCAAACCAGATTTTTTACGAGTGACTTCACGCGCACGCTTGGCAGCCACACGAGCCTTAGCAGCCAGAATTCCTTTTTCTACAATGCGTTTTGCTATTTGAGGATTCTCCATGAGGAAATCAGAAAAGGCATCGCTGAAGAGGCGATTGGTAATCTTGACCACTTCGCTATTCCCCAGTTTGGTCTTAGTTTGTCCTTCAAACTGTGGATTTGGGTGTTTAACTGAGATAACTGCAGTTAATCCTTCGCGAACATCTTCCCCTGTTAAGTTGTCTTCATTGTCTTTAAGTAATTTATTCTTGCGAGCATAATCATTGATAACACGTGTCAAGGCTGTACGGAAACCTTGTTCATGCGTTCCACCTTCATGGGTATGAATATTATTGGCGAAACTCATGACATTTTCATGGTAACCAGTTGTGTACTGCATGGCTACCTCAACTGTGATATCATCCATCTCACCGTCTGTATAGATTGGTGTATCAAAGATTACATCCTTGTTCTCGTTGATATATTCAACATAACTAGCAATCCCACCTTCATAATGGTAATGCTTGGTTTGTTCCAAACCTTCGCGCTTATCTGTGATGGAGATTTGAAGACCGCGATTTAGAAAGGCCAACTCTTGAATACGTTTATTTAATTTATCGAAATCAAAGGTTGTTGTTTCAGTGAAGATTTCTGGGTCCGGTGTGAAGTGAACAGTTGTTCCTGTTTTATCCGTATCTCCAACCACCTCAAGGTCTGCAACAACATGACCACGACGGTATTCTTGGTAATGAATCTTACCGTTTTTATGGACATGAACGTCTAATTGAGTGGAAAGGGCATTAACTACTGAAGACCCTACTCCGTGAAGACCACCTGAAACCTTGTATCCGCCACCGCCAAACTTTCCTCCAGCATGAAGGACTGTAAAGACAGTCTCAACGGCAGGTCGACCTGTTTTTTCCTGAATATCGACGGGGATACCACGTCCATCATCGACAACAGTAATCGAATCATCTGGCTCAATAAAGACTTGAATATGGCTGGCAAATCCTGCCAAGGCCTCATCAATTGAGTTATCAACAATTTCCCAGACTAGATGGTGAAGACCTTCTTTTGAGGTTGATCCGATATACATCCCTGGACGCATACGAACAGCCTCTAGGCCCTCTAAAACTTGAATTTGACTGGCATCATAATCTTGTGCCTGCAGATTTTTGATTTCTTCTGTCATCTTATTCCTTTTTCTTACATGTCTAATACTTGTCTTAAATTCACGATACTGGTAAACAAGTAGGTATCCAATCCTGCAGCTTGACCTGCTTCGATATCAATCGGCCGATCACCAATGACAAGGCCTGAACTAATTTGATATTTTTCTCTTAAATAAATCATGGACTCAGGATTTGGCTTTCTCTTAAAACCTGAGCTAGAAGTCACTACTTCTGTAAAATAGGCTGCTATAGAGGTTTTTTCTAAAATTTCCAAGACCTGATCATTTCTGTGAGAAACTAAGAAATGACGCCTACCTTGATTGGAGATGTCTTTCAATAAATCAGAAACTCCATCAAATAAAATCGGATGTTCAAGTTCTCTGGCTTCATTTTCCTTGTATTTTTCTAAAAAATTCTCTAAGTTGGGAGCGAATGTCTCAATCGCAAAATCAGTAGAAACCTTTAAAGCCTGATAGACACTGTCATGATCTTGTGTGATGCCATACAGTGCCAATGTTTCAACAAATGCAGCTGTTGAAGTTTCGTAATTATCCAGTAAAGTTCCACCTAAATCCCAGATATAATCGTGATATTTCATACCCTTTATTATAGCATTTTTTTATGAAAAAAGCGATGATTTCCCTGAGTTTTCCACATAAAAAACGAGAGTTTGACTCCCGTTTTACTGATTTTTACAAAAGACATCTCGATAGAGCATTCCTGTTCGTAAACCCTCTGCATCTCCGCCTAGTTGCTCCACCAACTCATAGGCAAAGGCAAGAGCTGTCGAGGGACCTCGACTGGTTGTCAAATGACCATCTACCACTACTGTTTCCTTGACATATTGACCATCAAGGATTTGCTCTTGAACGCCATCATAGCAAGTGTACTGCTTATTTTTCAATAGCCCTGCTTGGTTGAGGGCAATTGGCGCCGCACAAATGGCCGCCAGTTTCTTCCCTTCTTGCTCGAAGTTTTGCAACTCTTGAATCAAGGCCTGATTATCGCGCAAATGTGCAGAACCAGGCATTCCTCCAGGAAGAACAATCATGTCATAGTCTGATAAATCACCATCAAAGACACGATCTGCACTTACTTGGATTGCATGCGAACCCGTCACTTGCTCCTCAAAACCAACCATATCACAAGTAATATTTGCACGACGCAAGACATCTACAACTGTCAAAGCTTCAATTTCTTCAAAGCCCTGAGCTAACATAACAGCTACTTTAACCATGATTTTCTCCTTATTTGATTCGTTTTAATACAACCTTTTTCCGCTTGAATCGGACTTTTCCACTCTTTTCTTCAGCTAGATTGGTTTGATAACTCATCGATAAAAGCAAGCCAACACCAATCAAGTTACTGATAATAGCCGATCCTCCTTGCGAAATAAAAGGCAAGGGAATCCCAGTCAAAGGAAGCAAGCCCGTCACAGCGCCGATATTTTCAAAGATGTGGAAGAGCAACATCATAATCAAGCCAGTAGAAATATAGGTGTAGAACTGGTTATTTGATTTAAGAGTAATCTTCAACATACGGTAAATCAGCATGAGGTAAAGGGCAATAACAAGGACAGAGCCAATAAAGCCAAAATCTTCTGCGATCACCGTGAAAATCATATCCGACTCACGAACTGGAATAAGCAGATTCGAAGCATTAAATCCCTGACCAAATAAGCCACCGCTGCCAATGGCGATTTGTCCTTGAGCCTGCTGGTAAGTGGTTGTTTGGGCAAAGTCAAATGGATTGAGCCAAGCCAAGATACGATTGATTTGGTAGGTCGGCATTCCTAATTGATGAAGAAAAGCCCGGCCACCCTTACTGATAAAAATGGCTAGGAATCCAGCAACTCCTGTTACAGCAGTCACAAATACTGGAATAATAATTTTCCAAGAAACTCCTGATAGTAAGACGATTCCCGAGAAAATGGCTACAAAAACCAAAGCCGTCCCCAAGTCACTTTGAAGTGCCAAAAGAACTAGGACTGGAATGGTAAAGACAATCATCCAAAAAATTAATAAAAAGTCCAGCGGAACTGTGCGTCTCCATTCCTTATGTTTCTTTGTAAATTGGACAATCACACGAGCCAACATGAGGATATAGGATATCTTCATAAATTCTGACGGTTGGAAGAGGGTAATTCCATTTATTGATACCCAGTTTTTGGCACCCGTTGATGCAACTAGGCTTGGATTATAAAAGACGATCGGCAAGACCATGAGTCCCAAACCTAATATATATAGAAAAGGGGTCACTTTCCAAAGAAATTCTGTATTAAAGAGCATGACCACAAAACCAATCACAAGCCCCAAGGCAATCCAGGCGACCTGCTGCCCTAAAATGGGCAGAATATTGTTTGGATAATCATGACTAACAGCTATATAGATAGCCACCACGCCAATAACCAGTAGAAAAAATACTGGCAATAGCAAACTATAATCGACTCTAGAGTCGAGAGAACGTTTCATATATTCACCTTTCC
>NZ_DXLC01000231.1:0-4061 GCF_019414905.1 Streptococcus sp.
TATCAAAATTGATAATATAAACTTTTTCATAAATAGATTGGATAAAATCTTTGAACATCTTTTTGTCTCACTAGAATTCTATATCTAATTACTCATTCTACTACTCAATCACTTGAGTTTCTGCTACTTTCTTGTACCAGTGAGCTGATTTCTTAGGATAACGTTCTTGCGTTTCAAAGTCTACATAGAAGAGACCGTAACGTTTTTCATAACCGTTTGACCATGAGAAGACATCCATTAATGACCAAATGAAGTAACCTTTTACATTAGCTCCATCTGCAATCGCATCAGACAAAACTTCCAAGTGTTGCTTCACGTAATCAATACGACCATCATCGTAAACAGTGTTATCAACAAACTCATCTTTATATCCAAGACCATTTTCAGTGATGTAAATCTTCTTGTAGTTAGGATAATCTTTCTTCACGCGCATGATTTGGTCATACAAACCTTGAGGGTAGATAATCCAATCCCAATCAGTACGTGGTACATAGTCAGGAGCTACACGACGACCAACACCTTTGATTTGATATTTAGAGCTTCCTTTCTCACCCTTACCATTATGGATAATTTCAGTTTCTCCATCAAATGCTTCCATCCAGTCACTCATATAGTAGTTGATTCCTAGGAAATCATTCAAGTCTTTTGCGGCTTCTAATACTTCGAAATCTTCTTCACGAAGATCTAAGCTACCACCATTGACTGATAAGATATGGTTGACACCTTCCATCGTTTCAGCTGAATAGCGACCTAGATAAGTTGCATCCAATATAAATTTATTGTGAATAATATCTTCCAACTCAGCTGCACGAACATCTGCTGGATTTTTAGGATCTAAAGGATACTTGGTTGGCAGTGCGTGAACAACACCAATTTCGCCTTTATAACCTTTATCTTTATATAGCTTGACTGCACGCGCATGAGAAACCATCATATTGTGGTGCGATTGGAAAACTTTGGCAAGGTCGTACTGAATACCTGGAGGGAATTTCCCAACCAAGTATTGACCATCACCGATTGGTCCGATTTCATTGAAGGTTGTCCAATAGTTTACTTCTGGAAATTCTTCAAAACAGAAGGCAGCGTAATCTACAAAGTGTTCGATATTTTCACGGTTTAAGAAGTCGCTATTTGAGTGGAGAGCTTCTGGCGTGTCAAAATGATGAAGAGTTACAAAAGGCTCAACATGACGTTTGTGACATTCTGCAAATAAATTATGATAAAACTCAACACCTTTCTGATTTACTTGACCGTAACCAGTTGGGAAAATACGTGACCAGGCAATAGAAATTCGAATGCCATTGACACCATACTCTTCTGCTAGCTTGAGGTCAACTGGATATCGATTGTAAAAATCACTAGCTGGTTCTGCAGTGTACCAATAGTTATCTTCAAGATATTTATCCCACGCTACTGGTCCTTTTCCATCAGTATGTGTAGCACCTTCTGCTTGATAAGCAGCTGTTGCGCCACCAAAAATAAAGTCTTTTGGTAATGTTTTTGTCATTTTTTCACCTATTTCTTGATTTAAATAAAGTAAAAGTGAGAGGAGTCAGTGAGCCATCCTTCTCCATCTCACTTCTTGTACCAAGTCACCAAATTGTGACATGAGAAGGTAAAAACGATATCTTTTTACCTTCGAATTAACAAGGCGATTAGGAAATTCTCCATAGCGATTTCCGTAACGAGAGGAAACTATTTCAGAGTCCCTAGCCTTAATCGAATTGTGACATGAGGAAGTAAAAACGATGTCTTTTTACCGACGAATTAATAAGGCGATTAGGAAATTCAACATAGCGATTTCCGTAACGAGAGGAGACTATTTCAGAGTCCCTATCGTTAATCAAATTGCGCTTGTACAAATGCTAGAGCACCTTTTCCATCACGAGTTAATTTGATGTATTGAGCGCCTTCTGTTTTCGCAAGTTTAATACCGAGCTTATCTGTTTCTGCTTTCATATCTTCAAAGTTTGAAGCAACTTGAGGGGCAAGGATAACTAGATCAAACTCTGGTAACATTTCACGGTGAGCACCATAGCCACCTGCTGCTGCTTTCACAGGGACATTGTATTCTGCTGCTGCCTTATTCAAAGCATTTGCAAGAAGTCCACTTGTACCTCCACCTGCACAGAGAACGAGGACATTTGTTTCTTCAGTGATGGTATTTTGTGTTGCTTCTACACCCGCTTTTTCAAGAATAGCATCTGCTTTTGCAGTGTTGAAGTTGGCAGCAACTTTGTCTTTCAATTCATCATTAGACTTACCTGAACGCTCTTCTTCGAGAATTTGTTCATCATATACTTTAAGGAATGGATAGTAAATGATTACGTCAACCACGATTAGAAGGGCAGCAAGAATGAATGATAGAACTTGGAAGTTAGTACCAAGAACTAGACCTAGTGGAGCTGGAGTTGTCCATGGTAGATTAGCAGTGAATGAGTTCATTCCAAGTGTTTCAATAAAGAATTTAAAGATCCATACGTTTACGATTGGAGCAAAGATAAATGGAATGAAGAAGATTGGGTTCAATACAAGTGGTGCACCAAACAAGATTGGTTCATTTACACCGAAGAAGGTAGGAACTACTGAAGCACGTCCGATTGCACGGTTACGTTTTGATTTCGTTAACCACATGAACATGAATGGAACAACCAGTGTCGCACCAGTACCACCCATGGTAACGATAAACATTTGTGTACCAGAAGTAAGAATCTTGTCAGCGTGCATCCCTTGTTGGAGAAGGTTCAAGTTGACTTCGGCATTGGCATAGGTAATAGCTGCGATAGCTGGTTCAACGATAGATGGACCATGAATCCCAACAAACCAGAAGAAGGCAAAAGCACCAAAGATAATGGTAATACCAAGATAGCCATCAGCTGCAGAGAATAACGGTGCAAAGAATTTACCGATTGATTCAGCTACGCTTGCACCCACAAAATGACGAGCTAGTAAATCAAGAGCATAAAGTGAAACAACTGAGAGAGTGAATGGAATCACATCTTTAAAGACTTGTGAGATATTTGGTGGAACTTCGTCAGGCATACGAATAGTGACGTTGTTCTTAACACAAACCTTATAGATGGCTACAGTAACAAAGGCAGCAAGGAAGGCTGAAAGCAAACCTTTTGTCCCCAAGAATCCAGTAGCTAGACCATTTTCGATAGGGTCAGCTGCCAACATCAACAAACCAACAATTGCTGCCAACAATGTTGACATATAGTTGATTTGATTTGTTTTCTCCATGCTACGGTTAACTGAGTCCGTCAATGACTTGGCAGTTGTACCAGCTACTAAGAGAGCCAGAATTCCCATTGAATAGCTGTAAGGTTTCATCAGAAAAGTTACAACTTCATCAGACCATTTAAAGCCCCATGAGTTTGGTACAAAAGCAATCAAGATAAAGATACTTGAGAAGAGAATAACAGGCATACCTGCAATAAAACCATCACGAATAGCACGAAGATAGATATTACGAGATAGTTTCTCAAAGAAAGGCTTTCCTTTCTCAATAAATGCAATGAGTTTATTCATTATTTAACTCCTCTCTTGTAGAGTTCGATTAAGTGGTGCATCAAATCTTTTAACAAGATGGTTGTCATCAAGTGGTCTTGGCCATGCATCATGGTCACACTATAAGCTAAGTCTTCACCAGAAGCTTCCTTAGTCAATAGACTTGTTTGAGCGTGGTGAGCCTCTGCAATACAGCTACCAGCTTCCTCTACCAGAGCGTCCGCTTTTTCAAAATCACCAGCTTCAGCAGCCTTCAAGGCTTCCAATAGTTTTGAACGAGCATCGCCAGCATAGGCTACGATTTCAAAACCTAACAATGTTACTTCTTCTCTATTCATGATAGAATTCTCCTTATGTATTTTTAATTAAATTTTTATAACAATAAACGTTGGATATGTAGAACTAGATAAACTCGTTCACTTTTATACAAATCAAGACCCGTATGTTGCGTAATTACATCGTAAATCTTGGAGCCAACTTCGAATGCTTTTGGATAAGATTGTTTGATATGGTCTTCCATATCTAGAAGTGATTGATTATCATCTCTGGAT
>NZ_DXLC01000232.1:0-1386 GCF_019414905.1 Streptococcus sp.
TTTTATCTCCTTCGTTACATTCTATTTTCTATTATCTTAGCATGAATTTAGCTAGTTTTCAATAGTCACTTGCTTCTGGCACAATAATCCATAAAATGATATAAGCTACAACTCCTGCTCCATAAGCAAAAGCAAGAACACCCCATATTACGCGAACAATAGTAGGATCCATATCAAAATAATGGGCTACCCCGGCACAAACACCCGCAATCTTTTTATCACGACCGCTTCTCATTAATTGTTTTTTCATACTGTTCCTCTTTCTATTCTTCATGGTCTTTCCAATAATCTCTTATGCTGATCAACTGTGTTTTTGAAGCCTTCAGCATGCGTCTAGAGCCTTTTACGGGTACAGCAACCACCTGTTGCGGTAGATACAAAACTGTCTTAAAGATACGCTGACTGACCGTATCATCTTTGGCTAAATCTTTCTGGAAGTTATTTGAAATAATGGCATCCAGATAAAACTCATGCACCCGTTTTCCAAAGTTCTCAGCTGAAATCTCGTACAACTTCTCTGATAAAGTATGCTCATTCATATCTGGCGTTGCAATCAGGGCTTCCAAAATAGCACCAGCCAAATCATGTTCTCCATAGTACAAGGTTCCAAACATTTTATCACTGATCAGATTGTCCAGATAAGGATTTCCATGAG
The DNA here is from genome assembly GCF_019414905.1 of Streptococcus sp. Lineage (GTDB taxonomy): Bacteria > Bacillota > Bacilli > Lactobacillales > Streptococcaceae > Streptococcus. The sequence continues at coordinate 656 of NZ_DXLC01000232.1, forward strand.
CAATGACAGGCGTTCCACTGGCTAAGCTTTCCAAGTAGGTCAAGCCTTGGGTTTCACTTGTCGATGCCGAGATGAAGAAATCCGCCGCCTTATAGTAAAGAGCTGTCTCACTAGGAGCAATCATCCCTGTAAAGACAACAGAGTCTTGAATCTCTAGTTTCTGGGCTTGCTCTTTGAGGTCATCCAGATAAGGACCATCCCCAGCTACCACCAGTTTAACCTTGTCTTCTTCTTTCAGAACTTCTGCAAAGGCTGCTAAAACTGCTTGAATATTTTTTTCATAGGAAATTCTGGAAAGACTAAGCAACATCTTTTCATCATCTTGAATCCCTAGTTTACTACGTAGTTCTTTCAGATTTTCCTGCTTGATTTCCGGACGCTCAAACTTAGCTAATTCAATCCCAGTTGGAATGACCCGTTTTTCAACCTTGACCTTATAGTCAGATAGCAAATCATGGACAATCTCACTAGGACAAATAACCCCATCCACATCATGCAGGAAACCTCTGACTAAGTACTTGACCATACTAGGACGAATCAACATCCCCTTAGCAATATAATGCACGTAGTCTTCGTATTGGGTGTGATAGGTATGGATGACTGGAATCTTCAATTCACGCGCAATCCAAATTCCCAACAAGCCAAGAGAAAATTCTGTCTGGGTATGAATAATATCTAGCTGATATTGTTTAGCAATTTCAAGCGCCTTGCTGAAACCTCGATAGGCAAAG
>NZ_DXLC01000232.1:1396-5267 GCF_019414905.1 Streptococcus sp.
TAGTGCCTTGGAAAAACCACGATAAGCTACACGGCGATCCTTAAAAGCAAAGAAGGGAACACTTGGAATGCGGATAATCTGCCAATCTTCATAACGATTGACATTCTTATCTGTCGTCGTAAAGATAAAAACAGCGTGCCCCTGCTTTTCAAGCTCTGTTTTCAAGGTTCGAATACTGGTCGCAACACCTGAAACCTGAGGAAAATAGGTATCTGTAAATAAACCAATTCGCATAGATTACCTCACTTTTTACTTTCTCCCTAAAGCAGCTTGTTTCTCATAAAAGTCCAACCAGATTTGTAACAGATGCTCTTCTGAATACTCTCTAGAAATATTCTTAGCTTTTTCTTTCAAATCTTTTAAAGCAGCAGGATTCGCTTGATATTCCAGAATAGCTTCTTTCATCTCTTCTCTGTCTGCTGTCGCCCGATAATTCCCCTCTAAAATCACCTTATAAAGATCTAAATCACGCAACATAATAGGAGCTTCACAACTGGCAGCCTCTAAAATCGTCATCGGAAAGAGCTCATTGTAACTAGGCAACAAGAAAAGGTCCGCTAGGGCATACAATTCGCGCATCCGCTCTGGTGACACAATACCTGGAAAAATCAAATTTTTAGGGGGATTCTCCATGATTTTCTTGTAACGTTCATAACCATCTGTCATACCACCAAAAGAGAAACCACCTGCCCAGATAAAGGTAATTTGCGGCAATTCCTCAGCCAGACGGATAAAATCGTCAATCCCTTTGCGCTTCTGAACTTGACCAGCACCTACTACGATAAACTGATTGTCACTAAGACCTAGCTCTGTACGCAGTCTCGCTACCTCTTCCTGTGGAAGAGGATGCCATTTTTCCTTGTTTACAAAGTTAGGAATATAAGTCACTTTTTCACGTGGAATACCAGCTGCGACCAAATCCTCGATAAACATAGGATTGACCACCACCAAGTGCTCCATCCGGTTGTAAAAAGAAAATACATAGCGTTTCACAATTCCCTTTAAGAAAAATGGAATTTTCAAACTCCCCTCAAGTGTATCAGGTAAGAAATGCACATAGCCAACTTTCCTTCCTGAGCGTTTCTTTTGGAATGTTGATAAATAATAGGGGAAATCAATGGTATGAAAGTGAGTCACATCTGCCTCTATTGGAAGATTTTCTGTAACAATCAATTGGTCCTTGGCATCACGTTGAAGAAGACGAACTAATTCACGGTAAGCACCTGAAACTCCTTGTCCTGCTACTTTCTCACTTGAACTCAACATATTGATGCGTAATTTCTTTTTTTCCATAACTACTATTATATCATTTTCTTTGAATAAAATCAGCAAAAGAAAGGAGAGACTAGAGGAAAAGAGGGGGAAATTTCCTCACTTTTCCAAGGGTCTCTCACATGCTTTTATATGTTTACTTAATGCCTAGGGCAATGCGTGCATAGCGACTCATTTTTTCAACTGTCCAGGCTGGATACCAGACTAATTTAACCTCAGTATCCGTTACTTCTGGCACCTCTGTCATAGCATCATAAATCTGATCCGTCAAAAGGTCTGCCAAGGGACAACCCATAGTTGTCAACGTCATATCAATCTCTGTTTGCCCTGTGTCGCCATCAAAACGAATCTCATAAATCAAACCAAGATTGACAATATCGATTCCCAACTCAGGGTCAATAACTTCTTCCAAGGCTGATAAAATTCGTGTTTTGATGTTTTCAATTTGCTCTTCTGTATAAGCCATATTCATCCTCACTCTTAGTCTTCAATAAAATCACGAAGCGGTTTGCTACGACTTGGTTGGCGTAGTTTTCTCAAAGCCTTTGCTTCAATCTGACGGATACGCTCACGAGTTACGTTAAAGACTTTCCCCACATCTTCAAGAGTGCGCATTTTCCCATCATCTAACCCAAAACGTAGACGCAAAACATTTTCTTCACGGTCTGTAAGAGTATCCAAGACCTCATCCAACTGCTCACGCAAGACGATACGAGTTGTATAATCCACTGGATTTTCAATCACTTCATCTTCGATAAAGTCCCCAAGGTGACTATCATCCTCTTCACCGATTGGAGTTTCAAGGGATACCGGTTCTTGAGCAATCTTCAAGATTTCACGAACCTTATCAGGTGTCATATCCATACGTTCAGCGATTTGTTCTGGTGTTGGATCTTGTCCCAATTCTTGAAGGAGATTACGCTGTTCACGAACCAATTTATTGATTGTTTCAACCATGTGAACTGGGATACGAATGGTACGAGCTTGATCCGCAATAGCACGAGTGATTGCCTGACGAATCCACCAAGTTGCGTAAGTTGAAAACTTGAACCCTTTAGAATAATCAAACTTGTCAACAGCCTTCATCAAGCCCATATTTCCTTCTTGAATCAAGTCAAGGAACTGCATACCGCGGCCGACATAGCGTTTGGCAATAGAAACAACCAAACGAAGGTTGGCTTCCGCAAGACGTTGTTTGGCTTCGATATCGCCAGCTTCAACAGCAAGTGCCAATTCTTTTTCCTCTTCATTGGTCAAAAGAGGTACGACCCCGATTTCTTTCAAGTACATACGGACAGGGTCATTGACCTTAGCCGAAGTTGAACCAATCAAATCCTCATCGCTAAGTTCTGGTTCTTCTTCTGCACTAAGAACACGCGCACTTGGATTTCCTTCGTTATCTGTGATTGAAATCCCTGCATCCTGGATTCGTTGCAAAAGGTCTTCAATCCCATCAGCATCCAAGGTAAAAGGAACAACTAGACTAGCATTGATTTCATCGTCTGTTGCTGTCCCTTTTTGTTTATGATTACGGATAAATTCTGCTACTTGTACGTCAAATGTTGTTACTTCTTTTTGTTTTGTTGCCATTATTACTCCATTCTTCTCTTTTGGGAAATTAAACGTTCCAATTCTTCTAGGGCTGTATCGGTATCTCCTACATGGCTAGCTTCCTGCACCTTCTTTTTGATTCTCATATTGTCCTGATTCAAGAGAGCCTTGTTTCGAGTCATCTCTACTTCACTAAGTTCCTGCGGTGACATCTCAGCAGGTAAATCCTGAGCTAAGACTTGGTACCAAGCTCTTTCAACTTCCTCTGTCTGTTCTGCTAGAACTTCTGGAGGAAGATTGCCATACTGGCCAAGCAAGTCATATAAAACCTGAAATTCAGGTGTGTCAAATGCAAAATCTTCTCGCAAACGGTAATCATTCAATATAAGGGGAGATTCCATCATTCGATAAAGTAGATGGGCTTCTGCCCTCATAATAGCCGATAACTGCTTGGTAACAGGCATGGTGATTGGCGTCGGTCTGGAAATTCCTTCCATGCGATTCTGCCTTTGTGCCTGTCGACTCTCATTAACAATCTGCTCAATTTGAGTATAATCAAAGGATGGCAGACTGTCAGCTAAAATATGAATATAGCTGTTTTGAGCAGTGATAGACTTTTCTTGAACAATCAAGGGAGCTATTTTTTCAATAAACTCAATCTGAGCCTGCAGATTTTCACTATTTTCAGGCTTGTACTGGTTAATGTAGAACTCAATCGGACTAATACGAGTTTTCGTTAATAGATAGGCCAAGTCTTCTGGTCCATTTTTTTGTAGATACTCATCTGGATCCAAGTTATCAGGCATGCTGACGATCTGCACAGGCATATCGCCAATTTCATCTAAGGCTTTCAATGTCGCAGCTTGCCCAGCCTTATCGCCATCATAAACCAGAACCAACTTCTTGGTTAACCTTTTCAGATGCTCAACATGCTCACGACTCAAGGCCGTTCCCATAGATGCGACAGCGTTTTCGATTCCAGCCCGATAGGCTGCAATGACATCCATGAATCCTTCCATGAGGTAAATCTCACTGGTTTTACCAGAAG
>NZ_DXLC01000233.1:0-3158 GCF_019414905.1 Streptococcus sp.
GGTAGGAAGTCTGTCAAACCAAGAAGCAGCTCAGTTGCTAGCAAGCGACGGTATGTTGTTAAAACGCCCCATTTTAGTAGAAAATGGAACTGTTAAGCAAATCGGTTATCGAAAACCTTATGAAGAATTGGGATTGAAATAGTTTTTATCTATCTCTTTGATAGATAAAATATATAACCTCCCTGTTTCAAAGTATGATAAACTAGTAGGTAGACAAAGTCTGTATCTGACCGTAGCAAATAATTTCATTGACGGCAGAAGTATGGTAGAATGAATCATTATCAGGAGAGGATGTTTTTATGAATGTTACAACGATTTTAGCATCAGATTGGTACCAAAACTTGATGCAATTGATTCCGGATGGCAAGCTTTTTAGCTTGCGTTCGGTCTTTGATGGAATTCCGAGAATTGTCCAACAACTTCCAACAACGATTATGTTGACAATTGGTGGTGCCCTTTTTGGCTTGGTTTTGGCCCTTCTTTTTGCCATTGTGAAAATCAATCGTGTCAAAATTTTATATCCCTTGCAGGCCTTCTTTGTTAGTTTCTTAAAAGGGACACCGATTTTGGTGCAACTCATGTTGACCTACTACGGAATCCCTTTGGCTTTGAAAGCTCTCAATCAGCAATGGGGTACTGGTCTCAATATCAATGCTATTCCAGCCGCTGCTTTTGCAATTGTTGCCTTTGCCTTTAATGAAGCAGCTTATGCCAGTGAAACCATTCGCGCAGCCATTCTCTCAGTCAATCCTGGTGAGATTGAGGCGGCACGCAGTCTGGGGATGACCCGAGCACAAGTTTATCGTCGCGTAATTATTCCAAATGCAGCAGTTGTGGCAACTCCAACCTTAATCAATTCCCTAATCGGCTTGACCAAGGGAACTTCCCTAGCCTTCAGTGCGGGTGTTGTGGAAGTCTTTGCCCAAGCTCAGATTTTGGGTGGTGCCGATTATCGTTATTTTGAACGCTTCATCTCCGTTGCCCTTGTTTATTGGGTAGTCAATATCGGAATTGAAAGCCTCGGTCGTTTCATCGAGAGAAAAATGGCTATTTCTGCACCTGATACAGTGCAAACAGATGTGAAAGGAGACCTTCGTTAATGATTAAGATTTCGAATTTAAGCAAATCCTTTTCAGGACAGACTGTCTTGGATCATCTGGACTTGGATATTCAAAAAGGGGAAGTTGTAGCCTTGATTGGTTCTTCAGGAGCTGGGAAATCAACTTTTCTTCGTAGTCTCAATTATCTTGAAACACCTGACAGTGGCTCGATTCAGATTGATGATTTCTCAGTTGATTTTTCTAAAATCACTCAAGAAGAAATCCTTGCCCTACGTCGCAAGCTGTCTATGGTTTTCCAACAGTTTAATTTGTTTGAACGCCGCACAGCACTTGATAATGTGAAAGAAGGCTTGGTTGTTGTCAAGAAATTGTCTGATCAAGAAGCGACTAAGATTGCCAAGGAAGAGTTGGCTAAGGTTGGGCTTTCTGTTCGTGAAAACCATTATCCTCGCCATTTATCAGGTGGACAGAAGCAACGGGTTGCCTTAGCGCGTGCGCTTGCTATGAAACCAGATGTTTTGCTCTTAGACGAACCAACTTCAGCCCTTGACCCAGAATTGGTCGGTGAAGTAGAAAAGTCTATTGCAGATGCTGCTAAGTCAGGTCAAACCATGATTTTGGTCAGTCATGACATGTCCTTTGTAGCCCAAGTGGCTGATAAGATTCTCTTCTTAGATAAGGGGAAAATCATCGAGTCTGGAACACCGGATGAGATTATCCACCATCCTAAAGAAGAGCGGACAAAAGAATTCTTCGCTAGTTACAAACGGACTTATATTTGATATAATAGATAAAGAAAAACTCAGTTAGCTGGACTAGCTGAGTTTACTCTTTAAAAAAGATAGAAATGAGAGAAATCATGCTACTGCAACTATTTTCTTTATATTTCGAGAGTTTGATCTTGACCACCATCCTCGTCCTGATTTTTTTAGGGATTTGGATTGGACTGAGAGCCATGTCGGGAATTGATAAGACAGCCAAGGCTCGCCAAGCCCATCTCTATGATATGATTATGATTGGGGTCTTGGTTGTTCCAGTATTATCCTTTGCGGTTATGAGTTTAATTCTTGTTTTCAAAGCATAATCCTTGCTTGATTGACAAGAAAGAGTTAGAATAAAGATAGTTACAACAAGAAAGAAGGAATTTATATGTACGATACTATTATTATCGGTGCTGGACCTGCAGGGATGACTGCGGCCTTGTATGCTGCTCGAAGCAATCTGAAAGTAGCCTTGATTGAAGGTGGTCTGCCAGGTGGTCAGATGAATAATACATCGGATATTGAAAATTACCCTGGATACGCTAATATTAGTGGGCCAGAATTGGCAGAAAAAATGTTTGAACCGCTTGAAAATCTTGGTGTTGAGCATATTTATGGTTATGTTGAAAATGTAGAAGACCATGGTGATTTTAAGAAAGTGATGACTGATGATCAAACATATGAAACACGTACCGTTATCGTAGCAACTGGTTCTAAACACCGTCCTTTGGGAGTACCTGGAGAAGAAGAACTGAACAGTCGTGGTGTTTCTTACTGTGCTGTGTGTGATGGTGCTTTCTTCCGTGACCAAGATTTATTGGTAGTCGGTGGTGGAGATTCGGCTGTTGAAGAAGCCCTCTTCTTGACTCGTTTTGCTAGGACTGTTACCATTGTTCACCGTCGTGACCAACTTCGTGCTCAAAAGCTTTTACAAGACCGCGCCTTTGCGAATGAGAAAATCAGCTTTATCTGGGATTCTGTAGTTAAGGAAATCAAGGGTGAAAACCGAGTAGAATCTGTCGTATTTGAAAATGTGAAAACAGGTCAAGTGACAGAACAAGCCTTCGGTGGCGTCTTTATCTATGTTGGATTGGACCCTCTTAGCGATTTTGTTAAAGAATTGAATATCCAAGATCAGGCTGGTTGGATTGTGACAGATAATCACATGAAAACTGCAGTTGACGGTATCTTTGCAGTTGGAGATGTTCGCCAGAAAGACCTTCGCCAAGTAACAACAGCAGTTGGAGATGGAGCTATCGCTGGTCAAGAAGCCTATAAATTTATCACAGAACATAGTTAATTATAAAAACGCATAGTATCAGATTTAAAAAATTTG
>NZ_DXLC01000234.1:0-2872 GCF_019414905.1 Streptococcus sp.
CCATTCTAAACGTCCACTCTTGCAAAACTACTATAACTTTACGCATATCGATGATGAAAAGACGCGCAAGCGTGACCTCTTTTTGGCTGAGCCAAGTGATCCAGAGAGCCACTATTCTATTTTTGAAGATAATCATGGTACCCACATTTTTGCCAACAATGACCTTGATTTGATGACAAAATTGACAGAATTGGTAGAGCATGGTTTCACTCACTGGAAACTAGAAGGGCTCTACACTCCAGGTCAGAACTTTGTTGAGATTGCAAAACTCTTTATCCAAGCGCGTAGCTTGATCCAAGAGGGTAACTTTAGCCATGACCAAGCTTTCTTGCTGGATGAGGAAGTACGTAAGTTACACCCTAAAAACCGTTTTCTTGATACAGGATTTTATGACTACGATCCTGACATGGTTAAATAAAGTAAATGATTCGTTGAGAGAAGGAAGATGCAAACATTTCTTCTCTCAATTTTTCTTATTTCTTCACCATTTTTAAAAAACCAGTAGGCTAGGATGCTCTGTTTACTGGGAATTTTAATACAAGTAACCTTCTTGAGTTTGAAAATTATCCCATGTTTGCAGGTGCCAAATGGCCCTTTTTTTGGTATAATTTTTTATAATGAAAACGATTGGTAATCGCTATGTTGTGGTTGATTTAGAGGCAACTAGCACAGGTAGTAAGGCTAAAATTATTCAAGTGGGGATTGTTGTGATTGAGGACGGAAAAATCGTTGATCACTATACGACGGATGTTAATCCACATGAACCTTTGGATGCTCATATCAAAGAACTGACAGGACTGACTGATCAACGTCTGGCGCAAGCGCCTGATTTTTCGCAAGTTGCTAGAAAAATCTTTGACTTGGTGGAGGATGGGATTTTTGTAGCCCATAATGTTCAGTTTGATGCCAATCTCTTGGCGGAAAATTTATTTTTTGAAGGCTATGAACTAAGAAATCCTCGTGTTGACACGGTCGAATTGGCTCAGGTCTTTTTCCCTGAACTGGAAAAATATAGTTTGCCGATTTTGTGCCAGGAATTAGGAATTCCTCTAAAACATGCTCACACAGCCCTTTCAGATGCCCAAGCTACAGCGGAATTACTTCTTTTTTTACGAGAAAAGATGGCCCAACTTCCTAAAGGACTCTTGGAACGCTTGCTGGAAATGGCTGACGCCCTCTTATATGAGTCCTACCTGGTTATTGAAGAAATTTATCGCAGCCAATCTATCCTGAGTTCTCCAGACTTGGTCGAAGTTCAAGGACTATATTTCAAGAAAACTACAGCTCCCCTGGAGCCACGAAAACTATCCCAAGATTTTTCTAAAAATATTTCTCTGTTGAACCTTGAAGTGAGGGAGGAGCAAGAAAGTTTTGCTAAAGAGGTTGGCTTGCTATTGAAAGATGAGCCTGTCTCTCTAATTCAAGCACCGACAGGGATTGGGAAAACCTATGGCTATCTCTTACCCGCTTTATCTCAAGCCAAAGAGCGTCAAATTGTCCTTAGCGTTCCGACAAAGATTCTTCAAAATCAAATAATGGAGGAAGAAGGTAAACGTCTCAAGGAAGTGTTCCATACAGATATTCATTCTTTAAAGGGACCACACAATTATCTGAAGTTGGATGCCTTTTATCGTTCCTTGCAGGAAAATGATGAAAATCGCTTATTTAGACGTTTTAAAATGCAACTCTTGGTCTGGCTGACTGAGACAGAGACAGGAGATTTGGATGAAATTGGGCAACTCTACCGTTACCAACATTTTCTAACAGATCTTCGTCATGATGGGAATTTATCATCCAAGAGTTTATTTGTGACGGAAGATTTTTGGAAACGTAGTCAAGAAAGGGCACAAGCTTGCAAGCTCTTAGTGACCAATCATGCTTATCTTGTAACCAGACTTGAAGATAATCCTGAATTTGTCAGTGATCGTTTATTGATTATTGATGAAGTCCAAAAAGTTTTGTTGGCCCTAGAAAATCTGCTTCAAGAGACTCACGATATCCAGTCTATTATCGAATTGCTTGATAAGGCTTTAGTAGGAGAAGAAAACAGGGTTCAACAACGAATACTAGAAAGTATTCGCTTTGAGTGCCTCTACTTGATAGAACAATTTCAGTCTGGCAAATCTAGGAAAAATATCTTAGATTCTCTTGCCAATCTCCATCAGTATTTTTCAGAATTAGAGGTAGAAGGCTTTGGGGAACTGGTCCGCTATTTTACAGCTGACCGAGATTACTGGCTTGAAGCAACTGAAACGGGTCAAAAGAAAATTCAAATTTCTTCTACGAAATCAGGCCGTATTCTTCTATCTTCCTTAGTGCCTGATTCATGTCAAGTCTTGGGAGTGTCGGCCACTCTTGAGATTAGTCAAAGAGTTTCTTTGGCAGAACTTTTAGGGTATCCTGAAGCTAAATTTGTTAAGATTGAAGCTGGTAAAAAACAGGATCAAGAAGTGGTCTTGGTCAAAGATTTTCCCCTGGTAACAGAAACCTCCTTAGAAGTTTATGCCCAAGAGGTAGCTAATTTACTGATGGGAGTTCAAGCTTTCCAACAACCGATTTTGGCTCTCTTTACTGCCAAAGACATGCTTCTAGCAGTATCGGATTTACTTCCAGTTAGCCATCTGGCCCAGTATAAAAATGGGGATGTTCATCAACTGAAGAAACGCTTTGAAAAAGGAGAACAGCAAATCTTGCTTGGTGCAGCAAGTTTCTGGGAGGGAGTTGATTTTTCAAGTCATCCTTTTGTGATTCAAGTTGTACCGAGACTTCCTTTCCAAAATCCCCAAGAACCCTTGACGAAAAAGATCAATCAGGAACTAATTCAAGAAGGGAAAAATGCCTTTTATGATTATCAATTGCCCATGGCTATTAT
>NZ_DXLC01000235.1:0-8142 GCF_019414905.1 Streptococcus sp.
CAGAACAACCTTACCAGTCTTCTTAACTGAGTTAATGATGATATCCTTATCAAGCGGAACAAGGGTACGTGGGTCAACAATTTCAACTGAAATGCCTTCTTCTGCTAATTCTTCAGCAGCTTGAACCACACGGCGGAGCATTTTTCCATAAGTAACAACTGTTACATCTGTACCTTCACGTTTGATTTCCCCAACTCCAAGTGGAATCGTGTAGTCTGGATCAACTGGCACTTCCCCTTTTTGGTTAAATTCTGACTTATACTCAAGAATGATAACAGGGTTGTTATCACGGATAGAAGACTTAAGCAATCCTTTCATATCCGCAGGTGTACCTGGTGCCACAACCTTAAGACCAGGAATGTGAGTAAACCAAGACTCTAGTGATTGCGAGTGCTGAGCTGCAGAACCAACTCCGTTACCTGCTGCACAGCGGACTGTCATTGGAACCTGACCTTTACCACCAAACATGTAACGTGTTTTCGCAGCTTGGTTGACGATATTGTCCATGGCAATAACAGAAAAGTCCATGAAGGTCATATCAACGATTGGACGAAGTCCTGTCATTGCTGCCCCTGCTGCTGCTCCTGAAATCGCAGCTTCAGAAATTGGACAATCACGAACACGTTCTGGACCAAATTCTTCAAGCATTCCAACAGAAGTACCGAAGTCTCCTCCGAAGACACCAACATCTTCTCCCATCAAGAACACATTTTCATCGCGACGCATTTCCTCAGACATAGCAAGGATAATTGTGTCACGGAAGGACATTGTTTTTGTTTCCATTTTATCTCTTTCTCCTTAGTCTGCGTAAATATCTTCAAATGCTGATTCAAGCGGTGGGAATGGACTTTCTTCCGCAAATTTAACAGAAGCTTCTACTGCTTCCTTAACTTGCGCTTGGATTTCTTCCAATTCTTCGGCACTTGCAATAGTGTTTTCAATAAGGTACTTGCGAAGGTTTTCGATTGGGTCTTTTTGTTTCCAAAACTCCACTTCTTCACGCGTACGATATTTCCCAGGGTCAGATGATGAGTGGCCGAGCCAACGATAAGTGACACTTTCAATCAAGACTGGACCATTACCACTGCGAACATGATCTACAGCTTTCTTAAATCCTTCATAGACGTCGATGACATTGTTACCGTCTTCGATGAATATTCCAGGAATTCCATAAGCGGCGCTACGTTGATGGATATGCTCCACATTGGTCATTTTCTTGATATCCGCAGAGATTCCATAACCGTTATTAATGCAATAGAAAATGACTGGCAGGTTCCAGATAGAAGCCATGTTCACTGCTTCGTGGAAAACACCTTCGTTGGTCGCACCATCTCCAAAGAAGCAGACAACAATTTTTCCGGTATTTTGCATTTGCTGACTGAGGGCTGCACCAACAGCGATTCCCATACCACCACCTACGATACCATTAGCACCAAGGTTCCCAGCATCAAGGTCAGCGATATGCATAGAACCACCTTTACCTTTACAGGTTCCAGTGTATTTACCGAGGATTTCAGCCATCATTCCATTGAGGTCGATTCCTTTGGCAATCGCTTGCCCGTGACCACGGTGGTTTGAGGTAATTAGATCATCTGAATTGAGAGCTAACATAGCCCCCACGTTAGCGGCTTCCTCTCCAACAGAAAAGTGCGTCATTCCTGGCACTTTCCCTTTCTTTACTAATTGCGCAATTTTTAAGTCCATGCGACGGATTTCTTCCATCTTACGGAACATCTCTAGCAAAAGATTTTTATCTAAAGTTGACATCTTCTTGCCTTTCTAACTTTCTTCTTACCTTACTATTTTACCGTTTTTGACAAATACTGTCAAAGTTTTTCTTGAGGAAATTTCACAAAATAAAAAAGAAAACCCAATGAGAACAAGGGATTTTCTTATTAAAAATATTTTTTCACAAACTTTTTAGCGTTTAGATTTTGCTAAAGATTCAAATCTCTTCATAATCACAGTTAGACGCCAACGGTAGAGCGCCCCACTCACTATCAGACTTATAATTAAACCAATCCAGTATGAATAAGCTCCAAAATCTGTTAGAGAGTCGAATACCATAGCTACTGGGAGTGTCACCCCCCAGTAACCAACCAAACCAAGGTAAAAAGGAATAACTGTATCCTTATAACCTCGTAAAATTCCCTGAAGCGGTGCCGCAAAGGTATCTGCTAACTGAAAGAAAAGACTATAAGTTAAAAAGCGCGCTGTCAAATCAATAAATTCTGGGTCGTTACCATAAAGACTGGCCACATTTCCCCTAAAAATATAAAGGAAAGATAAGGTGAAGCCTGCAAAAATAAGTGCTGTCCATCTTCCTAAACCAATATAAGTTTTCGCATCATCAAATCGCTTGGCTCCCACTTCATAGGAAACGACAATAGCCATAGCCGATGAGATACTCATAGGAAAGGCGTACATAAGACTTGAAAAGTTCATGGCTGACTGGTGACTAGCGATAATCAAGGACGAGAACTTAGCCATAATCAAGCCAACCACGGAAAATATAGCCACTTCGGCAAAGACAGTTCCCCCAATAGGTAGACCTAAACGAACTCCTTCCTTGATTTTATCCATATTAAGCGAAATGCGTTTCTCAAGATGTAGAGCTTTGAGCTTTTCCTGTTTAAATAAAACCAGAACAGAAATTCCAAGCAAAACCCAGTAAGCCAAGGAAGTACCTAAACCAGCACCAGCACCTCCCAGTTCTGGAACACCAAAGGCTCCGAAAATCAAGAGATAGTTAAATCCACTATTGAAAGGAAGTAACAAAAGCATGAGGTACATGGACACTTTGGTCAACCCCAGCGAATCCAGCAAGGAACGAATGACACTAAAGAGCAACAAGGGGATAATTCCGATAGATAAAAACCAAAGATAGCGAACCGCTACTGCTGCCACTGGTGCTTCTAGTCCGATATGGTTCAAGACAGGAGGTGCCAGGAAAAGTACTAGTCCCAGCAAGACCACAGATAGACCCAAGGCCAGATAGATGAACTGGTAAAAATCAGACGCAACCTCTTCCTTTTTACCTCGACCAAGATGGTGAGCAATGATAGGCACCAAGGCTGAAACAATACCTGTTAGAAAGGTAAAGAAGGGATTCCAGATACTAGTTGCCATAGATACACCAGCCAAGTCCATGGTATTGTATTTGCCAGTCATAGTCGTATCAACAAATGAGGCAGAATAATTGGCAAATTGATAAATCAGGATAGGGAAAAATATCTTTAAAAATAAGATAAATTTGTCTTTAAAATGATGGGTTTGGTACATATAGGCTCTCTATTCTTTTTGTTTACAGAGCAGACTCCCACCTAGTTTTGATAAACAATTTGTCCCTTACAGATGGTATATTTAACCTGCCCTTTTAAGGTTTCACCGATGAATGGTGAGTTGGCTGCTTTCGAAGCAAAATGGGAGTCCACAAGGCGGTCAGCCTTAGCATCAAAAATAGTGATGTCCGCTGGACCATTCTCAGCCAAGTAACCTGCTTCAAAATTGTAAAGCTTGGATGGGTTGTAGGTCATTTTTTCAAGTAATTCCATCAAGCTTAACTCACCAGCTTCCACCAAATAAGTCAAACCGAGAGAAAGAGATGTTTCCAAACCTGTCATACCAGATGGCGCTTTGGTAATATCCTCAACGTTTTTCTCATCTGCATGATGAGGCGCGTGGTCTGTCGCAATAACTGTGATGATGCCTGATTTAAGACCTTCGATAACAGCACGACGGTCTGATTCCAAGCGAAGCGGTGGATTCATCTTAGCATTGCTTCCTTGTGTCAAAAGGAGCGCTTCGGTCTTAGAGAAATGCTGTGGCGCTACTTCTGCTGTGACTTGCGCACCTAGCCCCTGAGCAAACTCCACTACTTTAACACTTTCTTCCTTAGACAAATGCTGAATATGAACATGGGCCTTGGTTGCATAGGCAATCATGACATCACGCGCCATCATAGCGTACTCAGCCACCCCAGTTGCACCACAGATATGGAAATGTTCTTTAGCAATATTTTCGTTAAAGCCAAGAACACCGTTCAAACCTGGATCTTCCTCATGAAGACTAATAAAGGTATTAAGCTTTTTGGCTTCCTCCATGGCTTCCTTGACAACTTTACTGCTTTCAAGCGGAATACCGTCATCTGAGAAACCAACCGCACCTGCTTCTAAAAGCGCCTTAAAGTCAGTCAAATCTTGCCCATTAAAGTTTTTAGTAATGGTCGCAACCGTCTTAACATTAATCTTTTCCTTAGCAGCTGAATCCAGAACTTCTTTTAAAGTCTCTACATCCGAGATAGTTGGACTGGTATTAGCCATCATAACAACCGTTGTAAAACCACCTGCAGCGGCTGCAAGGGAACCTGTGTGGATGTCTTCCTTGTGGGTCTGACCAGGTTCACGGAAATGAACATGGATATCAATCAAGCCAGGAGCAACCACAAGACCAGTAGCATCAATGATTTGGGCCCCTTCTTCTTTAATCTCAGGTGCAATTTTGATAATCTTTCCCTCTTCAATCAAAACATCACACACTTGATCCAAACCAGTCTTGGGATCCATTACACGACCATTTTTGATTAGTAGCATCTTCGTTCTCCTTTATTCATAGAAATCAACTTGGGTATCCAACAATTTATCCCCATCATAAACAAACTTGGCTGAAAAGAAGGGTTTATCTTCTAAAAGCCACCCAACAAAGGTATGGTCACCTTCCCAAGTCGGCTTGCTCAAAACCTCATCATAGGGAACCCATTCTAGCGTTCCCTCGTTGCAGTCAATCAAGTCGCCCTCAAACTCCGTCACCTTAAAAACATAGGTGTACCAGTCTAAATCTGGTGTAAATTCAGGAAAAGTGATAACACCTTTTAGAACTGGCTTGGCTTTGAGCCCTGTTTCTTCAAGGATTTCACGCGCCGCGCATTCCTGAGGGGTCTCACCTCTTTCTAGCTTACCACCCACACCAATCCATTTACCCGCATGGACATCATTTGGCTTTTTATTGCGATGAAGCATGAGCAGTTCTTTCCCGTTATCAATGTAGCAAATCGTCGCTAACTGAGGCATATTCTCTCCTTATCTAAGCCAATCGATTGGCTCTTGTCCTGTCTCTTTTAAGAATGCATTGGCCTTGGAAAAAGGCTTGGAACCCCAAAATCCTCTATAAACTGATAAAGGACTGGGATGGGCTGATTCGATAATCAAGTGATGAGGATTGGTAACTAAGGCCTTCTTCTTACGTGCATAAGCTCCCCAGAGTATAAAAACAACCGGTCTATCTAGATGATTGACCACCTGAATCACAGCATCAGTAAAAGGCTCCCATATCTGACCGGCATGACCATTGGCCTGTCCAGCAGGAACCGTCAAACAAGCATTGAGAAGCAAGACTCCTTGCTCAGCCCAAGCTGTCAAATCATGGGATTTCTTAACGCCAAGATCATCTGACAATTCTTTCAAGATATTTTGCAGGGATGGCGGAGCTGGGATAGAGTCGGGTACAGAAAAACTCAAGCCCTGCGCTTGCCCCGGCCCGTGATAAGGGTCTTGCCCTAAAATCACCACCTTAACTTCTTCAAGCGGTGTTGTCAAGAGAGCCTGAAAAACCTTTTCCTTGGGCGGATAAACAGTCCCCTGAGCATAGACCTGCTCCATAAACTGATTGATTTTCCCAAAATAACCCTCAGGTAATTGCGCCTTAATCAAAGCATGCCAAGACGAGTGTTCCATATCCAACTCCTTCGTTTTTACTGCCTCTATTATAGCAAAAAGTGGCTATCTAAACCACTTTTTACAGTTTATCTAAACAATCCAGCAAGTCTTGGTAAGAATGGACTTCGTAAGTCGGCTGGGCTTGTGTGGGATTTTCGAGGTGATGAGGGTTGTACCAAATCGTGTCAATTCCAGCATTATTGCCACCTTGAATGTCGGCGGTTAGGGAATCTCCAATCATCAGCGTCTTTTCTTTGCTAAAACCTTCAATCTGCTGACCAATTTTTTCATAAAAGAGAGTATCCGGTTTTTGTGTTTGCAGCTGTTCAGAGATAAAGACTTGATTGAAATATGGTGCCAGACCCGATTGAGCCAAACGTCCTGTCTGAATGGCAGTAATGCCATTTGTCGCAGCATACAGCTCATAATCTCGCTCGATGAGGTTGTCTAAGAATTCATGAGCGCCTAAAAAAGTTTGTCCCTGTTGAGCGAGGTAAAATTGGTAACGCCGGGCTAGAAAACTACCGTCTTTTTCCTGTCCAAAATGAGCAAATAAACGAGAAAAGCGCGTGTTAACCAGCTCTTGTTTACTGATTTTCTTTTGCTCCAAGTCCTTCCAGAGAGCCTTGTTCATGGGAACGTAAAAGTCTTTGTAGGCCTGAATATCTGCAACTCCTTCTTCTTTTAGAAGTTGCGTCAAAGCCACATCCTCAGCAGCATCAAAATCAAGAAGAGTGTGGTCAAGGTCGAAAAGTAGAAATTTGTAGGACAATTTGGTGTTTTCCTTTCTGAAAAGCATTATAAATATTATAGCATAAAGTAAGAAAGCCATACCAATTTATTCCATCTATTTGACATACAATTATCGCAACTAAAGGCTACAAGTATACTTATAAATCACTCTTCTAGACTTTTGATTGTCAAAATCTTTCAGAATAGAACAATTCTAACTATCGAACGTCCTGAATTCATAAATATCTATGTAATTCTAAACTTAGAATTCCTATAAACTAAATGTTTTCGCACTATTCTAAACCATTGATTACCTTAAATTTTAATTTTTGAAGGATTCTAAAGCTAGAATAGTCCTATCACAATCAGTTTTGAATGATTCACAATTTAGAAACGCTATGATTCTACTCCTTTTACATTAAAAAGGAACTGCCCAAAGCAATCCTTTTCTGATTTTGAAACCATTTACTTATACTCTTCGAAAATCAAATTCAAACCACGTCAGCTTCACCTTGCCATACTCAAGTACAGCCTGCGGCTAGCTTCCTAGTTTGCTCTTTGATTTTCATTGAGTATTAAACTTTGATAATTGAGATAATCAATAGCCCACCTATAAAAAGAGTTATAGTAAGATTCCTTATTTATTGATTTCAAGCTCCGACAACTGTGTTTGAATAACTGACAGTTCTGCACCAGCCTGAAGAAGAGCAGCTGCAGTATAGGCACCTTCTACAATTGGAACCCTATTGATCATGATACTTTTATCACTGAAATCAGCCACCATTTCTAAGTTCATTTTAGCAGAACCTAGGTCAAAAAAAGCTAATAAAGTCTCTGCTGGATTTTCGGAAACAACCCTATCTACTTGATCAAAACTTGTTCCAATTCCTCCATCTTCGGTTCCTCCTACATAAGTAATCGGAACATCTTTAGCTACTTCACTAATCAGTTCAACGACACCTTGTGCAATGTGTTTGGAATGTGAAACGATAACAAGACCAACACTTCCCATTAAACCACCCCAGTTTCTAAAAGAGCAGTAAAGAGTAATCCTGATGAGAATGATCCAGGATCAATATGTCCAAGAGAACGTTCTCCTACATAAGATGCCCTTCCTTTAGTTGCAAGTAAATCTTTGGTAGCATTCACTAGCTTATCAATAACCTCTTGAGTCAATTGGTCAGCAGATAAGGCAGCAATAACAGGAGTCCAAACGTCAACCATTGTCTTTTCTCCAACTTCTGCTTTCCCACGTTTGATAATCATATCCAAACCGCTTTGTAAGATTTCCTCTATTTTCGAATTAGAATCAGCCTTGGACATTCCCATAAAAGCAGAGCCATACAAGGGACCAGAAGCACCACCTACCTTACTCAGTAGTTGCATTGAGACAAGTTTAAAAACATCACTGCTGGTCTCAAATTGCTTTCCTTCTAAGTTTTCCATAACTGCAGCCATGCCACGCGCCATATTTCCACCGTGGTCTCCATCTCCTATAGGAGTGTCTAACTCACTAAGGTAATCTTTCTTTTCTTGAATCTTTTCATTAAAAAGCTTCATCCATTCAAGAGCTTGTTCAGCATTCATTTGACATTTCCTCCTTGAGTTTTACCAAGCTGGTGTTGTAACAGGTGCATTTAAAGCATCTAACCATTCATCATCTGCCAATCGAATCAATGTTAATGATAATCCAGCC
>NZ_DXLC01000236.1:0-2939 GCF_019414905.1 Streptococcus sp.
GGACCAAGACATCTCCTATTTGAACATCGGAACTCTTGATACTAACGACCGTATCCCCCTGTACTAAGAATACGTCGCTCTCTTTTGCAAGAAGGCTTTGCTCTAAATCTGTTGCAGTTTTTTTCAAGGACCATTGATCTAAATGATTCCCCAAATCAAGCATAAACATGATGTTGCTAGCAGTCTTGGATTGGTTCATGAACAAAGACAATAAAATAGCCGAACAGTCCAAGACCTCCATCGTTAGTTCCTTACGCGCTAGTGTTTGATAGGCTTCTCTAATATAGCCAAAAGCCTGATAACAAGTCCATATATAGCGAATAGGATACGGAACAAAACTACGAAAAAGTATACGCTTAATCGCTGCACCTGAAACAATAGAATAAGCACTCTCTTCTCTACGAATGGGAAGAGTCATCAACTCAGAAACTTTCCCTTTATCAATTCTTTTTAAAAAGGCTTCTGCATTATCTAATACAGAAAAGCCTTCTTTTATACGTAGAGTAAAGTGCTGTTGATCCATGTAAAACTGGATAGACTCAATTCCCTTTTCATCTCTCGCCAAGGAACGAAGATAGTCTTGAATATCCAAGGTGAGTGAAAAAGAAGATGATAGTCGGATATGTTGGTATCCTCTATGTAGCACTTTAAAAGACATATTATTCTCCTATAAGGCTATCTAATTGCTCTTCTTTTTTCTCTTGCTCGTACAAATATTTGGCATCTTGCAAGACATCGTCTCCATGTTGTTTCACAACAGAAACAGATGCATCTAGCTCGTCTTTCAACTTGTAAGCCTTAGCCAAAGCTTTAGAATAACCTTTTTTAGCTTCCTTACTTGCTAAGATTTTCAAACCAAGGGTACCAAATGCGACACCACCCAAAAAGAGTGATGATTTTTTCGCAACTTTTGCGACGGTCAATACTTCTTTTAACATACTTATTTCCTCCTAGCTATTATTATATAGCAATTTAGATATAAAAGCAATTTAATTTTTGTACTTTGAAAAGTAATTATACTACTATTTAATTCTATTACAAATCATCCTAAAGTTGCTTTCATTTGCCTCTTTTGATACACTTAAACTATGAATACAAATCTCAAACCTAAACTTCAGCGTTTTGCTTCTGCGACTGTCTTTGCCTGTCCTATCTGTCAAGAAAATCTGACTCTGGTAGAGAACAGTCTCAAATGCAACAATCGTCATTCTTTTGACTTGGCTAAATTTGGCTATGTCAATCTGTCACCTCAAATCAAGCAATCTGCCAACTACGACAAGGAAAACTTTCAAAACCGCCAACAAATCCTAGAATCTGGATTTTATCAGGCTATTTTAGAAGATATTTCGGACTTACTAGCAGCTAATCCATCCGCAAAAACTGTCTTAGATATTGGTTGTGGCGAGGGCTTCTACTCTCGCAAACTCCAAGAAAGTCATCCTGACAAAACCTTCTATGCCTTTGATATTTCCAAAGATTCCGTCCAAATCGCTGCAAAGAGCGAACCCAACTGGGCAGTCAATTGGTTCGTTAGCGACTTGGCTCGTCTTCCTATAAAAGACGCCAGCATGGATATCCTACTAGATATCTTTTCACCTGCCAACTATGGAGAATTTCGTCGCGTTTTATCCAAAGACGGTATCTTAATAAAGGTTATCCCAACTAAAAATCACCTCAAGGAAATCCGTCAGAAGGTACAAGACCAGCTGACAAACAAGGATTATTCTAATCAAGATATCAAGGAGCATTTCCAGGAACATTTTACCATCCTATCTAGTCAAACTGCCTCTCTGACTAAAACTATCACAGCAGAGCAGCTCCAAGCCCTACTTAGTATGACTCCTCTCCTCTTTCACGTCGACCAGAGCAAGATTGACTGGAGCCAACTGACAGAGATTACCATTGAAGCAGAGATTTTGGTTGGGAAAACATTGTAAACTAGACTTCGCAAAAGTAGAAAACTTACTGAGAATCTTCAATATTACGAAAACGCATAAGAACAGGTACTCAAAAACCTTAATCTTATGCGTTTTGTTATGCAAAAATCACTGGAATTTCTATACACATTAAGCGGAAATCTTTGAAATCAATTCTCTTAATAACCATTGAATACCATATATTACATTTACCCCAAATATGATATAGGCCGTATAAATCAAGTATTTCGATTTCTTCTGCCTCAAAGAATAGATTTTGTACAAGATAAACAAATTTAAAATAATAAATAATAGAGACAAAAGCTTCCTCCAAAAATCAATAAAGGTACACAGCTAAGCATAGCCCTAAACTTTATTTTCGATTCGAGATAACAAACTTATCAATAAATAGCAAGTGAAATAAGGCCAGTACCAGACCCCAAACGCTACCACGAAAAGAGATTTCTTGATGATTGAGAGGAAACAAATCATGGTTACCTATATAGAGGCAGGTCAAAATGATAAATAAAATCCAAAATAAATCCGTCCATTTATATTTTGAAAAATATTTTTTCCACATAAAAACACCTTCTTTCCTACAATCATATTATAATACTTTGTGTAAGCGAATACAAGGAATATGAGGGAATCAACTACAAAGAAACATGAGGTTGAAAGAGAGTAAAAGAAGTATTTCTAAGCTTTAACTGTATCTATGATTTCTATCTTTTTAAGACAAGATTGACCCAAATCCACAGCATTTAAAAAAGCGAATTTCAATCGAAACTCGCTTTTTTACAAAATGTATTAGTATAGATTTTGTATCTTATACTCAATGAAAATCAAAGAGCAAACTAGGAAGCTAGCCGCAGGTTGCTCAAAGCACTGCTTTGAGGTTGCAGATAAAGCTGACGTGGTTTGAAGAGATTTTCGAAGAGTATTAGTTCAAGTGCCAGATATCTTCGTTATACTGAGCGATTGTACGGTCAGATGAGAAGAATCCTGCTTTAGAAATGTTAACGA
>NZ_DXLC01000237.1:0-1363 GCF_019414905.1 Streptococcus sp.
AAATCAAAGAGTATAAAATCATTGTCATCTGTACTGGTCTGGGCTTGCTTGTAGGAGGATTTTTTTTGCTAAAGCCAGTTCCACAAACACCTGTCAAGGAAACGAATTTGCAGGCTGAAGTTGCAGCTGTTTCCAAGGATTCGGTATCCGAAAAGGAAGAAGCTCTTGAACAAGATCTAATCACAGTAGATGTAAAAGGTGCTGTTAAAGCACCTGGAATTTATGATTTGCCTGTAGGTAGTCGAGTCAATGATGCTGTTCAGAAGGCTGGTGGCTTGACAGAGCAAGCAGACAGCAAGTCGCTCAATCTGGCCCAAAAAATCAGTGACGAGGCTCTGGTTTACGTTCCAACTAAGGGGGAAGAAGTAGCTAGTCAACAGACTGCTTCTGGGACAGCTTCTTCAACAAGCAAGGAAAAGAAGGTCAATCTCAACAAGGCCAGTCTGGAAGAACTCAAGCAGGTCAAAGGCTTGGGAGGAAAACGAGCCCAGGATATTATCGATCATCGTGAGACGAATGGCAAATTCAAGTCGGTTGATGAACTTAAGAAGGTCTCTGGCATTGGTGCTAAAACGATAGAAAAGCTAAAAGACTATGTTACAGTGGATTAAGAAACTCCCTATTCCCCTAATTTACCTGAGTTTTCTGTTACTTTGGCTTTATTACGCTATTTTCTCAGCATCCTATCTTGCTTTGTTGGGCTTCGTTTTTCTGCTAGTTTGTCTCTTTATCCAATTTCCTTGGAAATCTGCTAGCAAAGTTCTAGTGATTTGCGGAATCTTTGCATTCTGGTTTCTGCTTCAAAATTGGCAACAGAGTCAAGTTAGTCAAAACCTAGCGGATTCTGTTGAAAGGGTACGGATTTTGCCTGATACTATTAAGGTCAATGGTGATAGTCTATCCTTTCGTGGCAAGTCTGATGGACGCATTTTTCAAGTCTATTATAAACTCCAGTCCGAGGAGGAGAAAGAAACCTTTCAAGCTTTAACCGACCTTCATGAGATAGGACTAGAAGGGAAGCTTTCGGAACCAGAGGGGCAGAGGAATTTTGGTGGATTTGACTACCAAGCCTATCTGAAGACTCAGGGAATTTACCAGACTCTCAATATTAAAAGAATCCAGTCACTTCAAAAGATTGGCAGTTGGGATGCAGGTGAAAACCTGTCCAGCTTACGTCGAAAGGTTGTAGTTTGGATTAAGACACATTTTCCAGACCCTATGCGGAACTACATGACAGGGCTCTTACTAGGACATCTGGACACTGACTTTGAGGAGATGAATGAACTATATTCTAGTCTAGGAATTATCCACCTCTTTGCCTTGTCTGGTATGCAGGTATGTTTTTTCATGGATGGATTTAAGA
>NZ_DXLC01000238.1:0-5839 GCF_019414905.1 Streptococcus sp.
AAGATATATTTCGGGTTCTTCAAAACAAATTACTAGATTTCTATCAGATTCAATTTTTCGTAAATCTCTCTCCGCTTTATATTTTAATAATGCAAAGACAGCCGATCGAATAACTCCAGTTCCTTGGTGCTCAACTGATGTTTCAATATTACTAAGCATTGTAATATTGAAAGTCGGTTTAATTGTTTTATCAGGATCAGAAAGAACTGTCGTAGCTTTCATAGATATACCTGAAAAAACATTATCCATAGTTTTATTTAGTTCAGACATCATTTTTCCAAATGATGTCTGGTTATTATCAGCATCCATCTCTTCTGATAATAAATTTAAATACTTTTGTGCCTCTTTGTAATTAGTCGAAGACTCTCTAACTTCTGTAAATAGTTCAGAAAGAATAGATTGTAACGCCCCTTTATTTTCTCCTAAATCTTCTCGTCTATCATAAGCAGGGATATATAAAATTTTTGGTAACTTGGTTAATACATTCCCTGCAATACCCCCAGGATTTTCTATCCAAGTTTCATTTTCACTGTAATTATAAAAGTCAAAATAAGACTCATGAGTTTCAAAAAATTCATTTAATTCTTTTTTATTCAATCCTTTTTTGAAATCATTATATGCACTATCCAACTTAGAGGAATCAAATCCACTTTCAATAAATTGTTCTATTGTATTAAACTTATCAAATTCAGGTTTTAATTTTTTCTCTAGACTCTTAGCTTCTACTTTACGAGAACCAGTTTTTGAAAATGTTTTTCTATAAAAGAAACTAAACTTTGTATCTGTTCCTTCTTGATAAGGAAACAAACGCCCTTTAAAACCACGCCAATGTTTTGCCTCTTCACCTATGTCTCGAAACTCAGCGTCCAATACTATGCTATCTGCACTATCACCATTTTCATCTACATAGAATAAGCTCTCATCAACTTTTTTACTATCAGAAAGTAACAATTCCACAGCTTCAAGTGCACTAGTTTTACCGACATTATTCTCACCAATAAGAAATGATGCATCCGAGAATATCAGCTCAGTTTCTTTATGTCGTTTATATCCTTTGATAACAATTTTATGTAATTTCAAGTTTATTATCTCCTAGAATGTTATTTCACCAACTTCTTCATCTCATTAATACGTGCTACGGTCGCGTCGTATTTGGCTTGGTAGTCGGCTTGTTTGTCGCGTTCTTTTTGGACGACTTCTGGTTTGGCATTGGCTACGAAGCGTTCGTTAGAGAGCTTCTTGCCGACCATGTCCAGTTCTTTTTGCCATTTAGCCAGTTCCTTGTCGAGACGAGCCAATTCTTCTTCGACATTGAGGAGGTCTGCCAGTGGCAGGTAGATTTCTGCTCCTGTGATGACGCTTGACATAGCGAGTTCAGGTGCAGGGATGGTTGATGCGATTTCCAAGTGTTCTGGATTTGTGAAGCGTTTGATGTAGTTGACATTGCTGTTAAAGAAGGCTTCCAAGTCGCTATCGCTTGTCTTAACAAGGATGGTGATAGGCTTGCTTGGAGCAACGTTTACTTCCGCACGCGCATTACGAACGGCACGGATCAAGTCTTTGAGACTTTCGACACCAGTGTGAGCCGCAAGGTCTTCAAAAGCTGGGTTGACAGTTGGGTATTCTGCTGTCACGATAGAACCTTCTGAGATTTGTCCAAAGATTTCCTCTGTCACGAATGGCATGATTGGGTGAAGGAGACGAAGGATCTTGTCCAAAGTGTAAAGGAGAACAGAACGTGTGATGACTTTCTCTTCTTCGTTGTCGCTATAAAGGACTTCCTTAGTCAATTCAACGTACCAGTCCGCAAATTCATCCCAGATGAAGTTGTAGAGGATGTGTCCAGCCACACCAAACTCAAACTTGTCAAAGTTTTCAGTAACTTTACCGATAGTTTCATTGAGGTTGTGGAGAATCCAGCGGTCTGTGACATTTCCAGCTTCCTTGTTGACCACTTTTTCGACATTGGCAGTTGCTTGCTCAAGGGTCAAACCTTCATTATTCATGAGGATATAACGAGAGATGTTCCAGATTTTGTTAATAAAGTTCCATGAAGCATCCATTTTCTCATAAGAGAAACGCACGTCTTGCCCTGGTGCAGAACCGTTTGAAAGGAACCAACGAAGGCTATCTGTTCCGTACTTATCAATAACATCCATTGGATCAATCCCGTTACCGAGAGATTTAGACATCTTGCGTCCTTGCTCGTCACGAATAAGACCATGAATCAATGCATTTTTGAATGGCGATTTGCCAGTAAATTCCAAACCTTGGAAAATCATTCGAGATACCCAGAACGGGATAATATCATAACCAGTCACCAAAGTTGATGTTGGATAATAACGTTTGAAGTCTTCTGAGTCGACATCCGGCCAGCCCATGGTAGAGAATGGCCAAAGAGCCGAACTGAACCACGTATCCAAGACATCTTCGTCCTGAGTCCAACCTTCACCTTCTGGAGCTTCTTCGCCGACATATATTTCACCCTCAGCATTGTACCAAGCAGGGATTTGGTGACCCCACCAAAGCTGACGAGAGATAACCCAGTCGTGGACATTTTCCATCCATTGAAGGAAGGTATCGTTGAAACGAGGTGGGTAGAATTCAACCTTATCCTCTGTATCTTGGTTGGCAATGGCATTCTTAGCCAATTGGTCCATCTTGACGAACCACTGAGTAGACAAGCGTGGCTCAACCACGACACCTGTACGTTCTGAGTGGCCAACACTGTGAACAAGTTTTTCGATTTTGACAAGAGCACCTATTTCTTCCAGCTTAGCAACGACTGCCTTACGAGCTTCAAAACGGTCCATGCCTGCAAATTCAAAGGCAAGCTCATTCATAGTTCCGTCGTCGTTCATGACGTTGACTTGTGGCAAGTTGTGACGTTGACCAACCAAGAAGTCATTTGGATCATGGGCAGGTGTGATTTTCACGACACCTGTACCAAACTCAGGATCAGCATGCTCATCTCCAACAATTGGGATTAATTTATTAGCGATTGGAAGGATGACGTTTTTACCAATCAAGTCCTTATAGCGTGGGTCTTCTGGATTGACCGCAACCGCAACGTCCCCAAACATGGTCTCAGGACGAGTTGTCGCAACTTCAAGGGCGCGTGAGCCGTCTTCCAGCATGTAATTCATGTGGTAGAAGGCACCTTCGACATCTTTGTGAATCACCTCAATATCAGAAAGAGCTGTGCGAGCTGCTGGGTCCCAGTTGATGATAAACTCACCACGGTAGATCCATCCTTTCTTGTAAAGGTCCACAAAGACCTTACGAACAGCTTTTGACAAACCTTCATCAAGAGTGAAACGCTCACGAGAGTAGTCTACAGAAAGCCCCATCTTGCCCCATTGTTCTTTGATGGTAGTGGCATACTCATCTTTCCATTCCCAGACTTTATCTAGGAATTTTTCACGACCGAGGTCATAACGCGTAATGCCCTCACCACGTAAGCGCTCCTCAACCTTAGCTTGAGTGGCAATACCAGCGTGGTCCATACCAGGAAGCCAAAGCGTATCAAAACCTTGCATGCGTTTTTGACGGATGATGATATCTTGCAAAGTCGTATCCCAAGCGTGACCAAGGTGAAGTTTCCCAGTTACGTTTGGTGGCGGAATGACGATTGAATAAGGCTTAGCCTTTTGGTCTCCTGAAGGCTTGAAAACATCCGCATCAAGCCATTTTTGGTAACGACCAGCCTCAACCTCGGCTGGATTGTATTTAGGTGAAAGTTCTTTAGACATATTTTTGTCCTTTCTCTATTGTATTCATTTTATTTTGAATTTGCTTAGCAGCTTCTTCTGCAGACAAATTCGTATTATTTATTTTAAAGTAGTGGTGCAGCTCATTCGGTTGATGTCGGGAATTTAATTGAAGTGTTTCAGCGGTCTCTAAAATTTCTCTTTCAGATACCTCAATATGCCGTTTCAAGGGCTTGTGCTTCAACCGGTTCTCCGTTTGATTTCGATGTAAGCGCTCCTCAAGACTTGTTTCCAACTCCACAAAAAGAATCTCTTGATGATAGTCATCCAACAAATCCTGAATTTGCTTCAAATACAGCAGCTGGTACTGATTTGAAAAATCAATTACATCTGTTAAAATTACTGATCGCTGATTTCTTGCACTTGCTCCAAGGAAAGAAAAGGTCATTCCACGAACAAATTCCCACATCTCCTCTGTATAATCCTGATAGATTTCTAGTGCAAAATCGATGGCTTGATGGTTATAAAAGAGGGTAGCATCTGTCAGTCGAGATAACTCTTGACCAATCGTCATTTTCCCAGAAGCCGGAGCCCCAATGATGAAAAGATGCATCAAATTACCTCCCACTCACTACTCAGCAAGCCATATGTCAGGCTGTCACAGCGATTTCCTTGAACATCTTTACGGTCTCGGATACGAGCTTCGAGGGTAAATCCAAGTTTTTCTGCGACTCGTTGACTTTGGACATTATAGTCAAAGCAAGTTAGTTCAATCTTGTGAAGACCCAAATCTTTAAAGGCTAAGTCAATCAAGGCAAGCGTTGCTTCTGGTACATAACCTCGTCCCCAATAGTCTGGATGCAAGGTATAGCCAAGCTCTAGCACATCATCCGCATGGCGATGGTTGAAATCAACAGAACCAATGACTTTATCGGTTCCTTTGACGACAATCCCATAGCCAGATGGGAGATTTTCCTTTTGATTGCGTTCGGGAAGGATATGCTCTAGATAGTAAACCTCATCTTCCAAGGTCTTGACTGAAGGAAAGCCTGCTGGATAGGCAACCTCTGGGAGACTAGCGTAGGTATGGATATCCTCAGCATCTGCCACTGTACGAACTCGTAGGACGAGTCGTTCGGTTTCTAATCGTTCTGGTAATTCAGCTCTTGACATCCTTCATCCTCGCTTTCTTGATGAAGCTCCCCATAGGGTCGACACGATCATCTAAATAGCGATAAACGCGCTGGTGACCGTCCCCCATAAAGTAAGTCGGTGAAAAACGGTCATTTTTAAAATGTCCCTTATCATCCAAGAGTTCAGGATCAGCCAGTCGTTCGATAATCTTGGAAAAGATATGACAGTTTCCATCTTCCTCGATAATCCGATCTACCTGACAGTCCAATACGACTGGACAGGCCTCTAAAATCGGAGACTGAGTCTGTTCAGAAATCTCGTAGTCTAGCCCCAGGTGTTTCAATTTCTCTCGATGACTGATAAAACCAGCCTGCTCCATCTCGAGCATGAGATTTTCATCAGGGATATTCACGGTGAACTGTTGATAATGCTTAATCTGTTCAGTCGCATTTTCTTCAGCACCAACACCAATGACTAGCCAATCTCCCAAGCTATAAGAAGAGCTACAGGTCGTAATATTGTGTCCAAAATTCTGATCCTGATACCCCAAAATGAATATAGGAAAGCCATAGTAGAGTTTACTTGTGTTAAAAGATTGCTTCATAACAACCTCCTTTTACTAAGACGCAAAAGAAAAGCCCTGCCATCTACATGACAGGGACGAATGTACTTATCCGCGGTACCACCCAATTTCGGGCAGTTGCCCGCAACTCTCGTCTTTAAAACAAAAAGACACTTTTATTTTAATTTTTCATCCATTAGCAACCAGTTTTGACACATTTGTGGACTTCTCAGCACCGCCACTTTCTGTAAAATGTGGGATTCAAAACACCTCTAATAGGTTCATTTTAGCAAGTTTTCCTGGAAATAGCAAGAAATCATAAAAGCGATTATTTAAATTTAACTCCTAGTTCTTTCAATTTCTTGATCGTAGCTGGGCCGATTCCTTTAAGGGCCAACAACTCTTTTTCTGTCCAGTTTGCGAAGTCCGCAAC
>NZ_DXLC01000238.1:5849-9625 GCF_019414905.1 Streptococcus sp.
CCCCAACTCTCTTTTTTAAAAAAAAAAGACATTTTTATTTTATTTTTTCATCCATTAGCACCCATTTTTGACACTTTTGTGGCCTTCTCAGCACCGCCACTTTCTGTAAAATGTGAGATTCAAAACACCTCTAATGGCTCTATTGTAGCAAGTTTTTCTTGGAATTGCAAGGAACAAGAAAAATTACTTGAACTTGATGCCATTTTCCTTCAATTTCTTGATGGTAGCTGGGCCGATTCCTTTCAAGGCAAGGAGTTCTTTTTCAGTCCAGTTTTTGAAATCTGAAGCAGACTTGATTCCTTCATCATAGAAAGTTTTGGCACGATCAAGTGGAAGTCCACCCAAGTTTGCTGCAAAATCTTCTACAGAATTGGCTACTTTTTGAGCTTGCTCTTTGGTAGCTTCTACTGCTTGTTCAACTTTTTTAGAAACAGCCTTACCAGCTTGGCTTGCTGACTGTTCTGCACGTTTCACGACTTTTTTTGTCTCTTCTACAACCTTAGTCACAGTACTTGAAAAGGCACCTGCACGACGGAGGCTATTTCGTAATTGTTTTTTACGATTGAGTTTCTTTGACATGATAAAATCCTTTCAATAAAAAACCCCTGCTCTGACAAGGATTTAATATAAATATTCTATCAAGATTTTAGTAAAAAATCAAGAATCTATCTCGTTTAATAATTTCGCTCACCAAACAAGCCTTCTGGTAAGTCATGGAATCCCTTACCTGCTTTGAAGTTTTCAAACTTATCAAGCAAGAACTGATAAGCATCCAAACGGCTTTCGTAGCGAATCATAGCATCTTTGGCACGCTCGTCTTGGTCTTCTTCGTAGACTTTTTGGCTTTCCTTATGTGCCATGTCGTTGATCATAATTTGGGTATTGACCCAAGCTTCAAATTCCTTCATAAATTCTTGTTCGTAACTCATTTTTTCTCCTTATTCTAATCCACGGAAATAGTCCGTGTCAATCTCACGGTAGGGCTGGATATCCTGAACATATTCCAGTACACCTTGGAATTCTCCGTTTTCATCGTGCACTGCTGCGTAGGTGATGTGGACAAACTTGCCTCGCGACTCAGACTTGAACCACATTTCATACTTATCCTTGGTCCCCTCACGAAGCCCCTTCATGATGGTCTTGACCTTGTCCAAGTACTTAGGCGGATGGCAGAGTTCGACATTGCGCCCGACTTGGGACGGCGTCCGTTTGAAAATCATCTCATCAGCCGGCGTATTGTCATTGTAATACTGGAAAATATCGTCTTTATTGACAAAGGTAATCTCCATAGGGAGGTGATTGAGGATGAGATTGGCCTGCTCGACTGAAAGATAGCCATTGCCAAAAGCCTGTTGACTATAGCGGTCCAGCACTGCTTCCTTTTCCTTAGGGGTAAAGGTAATGGTAAACTGTCCTTCTGGCGTATCGATAACTTGTTGAACTTGGCCTTCTGTCGTTTCTAGCTGTACGGGCTCCTCTGCAATCTTTTCCTCAACAAAACTCTGGCGTTCTGGAACCCATTTCTCAGACGGACGGATAATAGCATAGCCATAGGCGTCGCTCTCCTCTGCAATCTGAAGCCAGTCATCCTGAGTAAAGGACTCAAGGAGAATCATGAGGAGGATGGACTCTTCCTTGAAAATCATACTTTCAAACTCTGGCGCAAAAGCTTCAAAAGCTTCCTTTACAGTGGAAATAGGTACTTCAGGTAGTGACTTGGCTGTCGCTAAAGCTGTTTGAAAGAGTTCCCTAATCTGATCATCCACTCCCCACATAACTTTTGGAGGCGAATCGTGACCATATCGCTCCATGATAGGAAAGAAAAGTTCTTCTTTACGTTGGTAATGGATGTCAAATTGACCCACAAGTCCCATCTGACGCACCAAGCCCTTACGCATCTCCACCAGCATTTCTTCATCTTCCATAGACTCATAGGTATCTAACAATCTACGAATGCGAATCAAGGCCGCACGGAGGGCTAGATTTTCTTCCTTAAAGACCCGAACGGGGTGGCCAGGATGCTCGGTATCTGCAACTTCGACAGCCTTAACAGCATTTTTAAAAAGATTGGCATGGACATCACAGAGTTCCATGACATCTTCAAAGGTGACACCTGAGTCTGAGTTCATCAGCTCGTGTTCCATGAGGGAAATCTCGATGGCTGAAACGCCTGTAAAGGTCGCATCAAAGCGCTCCTGAACCGACTCAGGAGAGGCGCCATTATGCAATTCTAACAAAATATCCCGTAGGACATGAATCCGTTCATCTGCCATTAGTCTAATCCAATCACTTCGTAGCCATTCGCTTCCAGTGTACGGACAATCTTGTCCATAGGAGTTCCTTCCAGCTTAGAACCCTGTTTAAGTGATACCTTGCGACCGATAGTATTACGCATCAAGGGATTGGCAAGAGGTTTAAAACCCAGCTCTACTAGGATTTCCAAGACTTCTGGATGCTTATCCACCACTTCTGCAACAGGAATTGACACATCGATGATATTGTCCATGACGACCTCCATTATCGTTTATAAATGATATTATTTATTTTATTATACCATAAGGAAAGAGATTAAAAAACTAGCAGTACAAGACTTGCTAGTTCCCCACGACTTGGATGACCATCTAAATAAGTTTAAAGAGCCAATCCAATAGTTTAAATAATAGCTTGTAAAACAGCAGTTGGACTGCAAAAGAGATAATCATCCAAAAGAATTTCACAATCCCAAAAATTGGTTTGATAAAAATAATGGCAAGAAGACCCAAAAAAAATTTCATTCTCTCTCCTCTGGCTTAATGAGCCACCGAGCCGTATCCATTAGCTTATCTGCAATAAAAAGTTTACCTAGACCGACAACGGCGTGGTCATCTTTCTTTATCGTTTTCATCACTTTTACACCTTGCATGGTCAAAAAGTAATTCCCATAAGTTTTAGCTAGAATTTTTATGAGTCCCATATCACTCTCCTTCGATGATTTCAGCCTCTTTTCGGATCGTTTCAACATCTTCTTGATATTGAACTTCACTATAGTTGACTAGCTTGGATAATTCTTTCTGCAAGCTTTCCCCCATTGGTTTCATAGTTGCAAAGGTTAAACCACCTGAAATGATACCTCCCAAGATAGGAATAAATTTCCCCATTCCTTTGGCCAGCCCTCCCTTGGTCAGATTCACACCAAATATTTTTAAGACTTTTTTCAAAATAGGGTACCAAAGCGTCTTTGTTAACGCTTTATTAGGTACTGTTTTCATTACCTGTTTGGCAATTGTTATACCACCAGCACGTAGCAAGGCAGCGGTTCCATTTACCCCCAACATGACGCCTAGATAAAGCAAGAGGGTATTTTGAGCATCTTCACTCAACTCATCGCGTGAAGCCCAAAGATCCTCATAACCATAAATATAACCTAATTCTTGAGCCAATTTCAGAGAAAAACCATAAAATTGAGCCACATCAGCTGGAATGGTAATTGCCATAGCAATCCCTCCAGGTAATCCTGCAACAACAGACGTTCCACTCGCCAATAAAACATTATCCCGAATACAGGCATTAGCCACTCGATCTAATATTTCTTGAGATAAGAGAGACGTTGGGCCTTGTTCTAATAAAGTAGGAACGTCCCGTGGATCCAATTCTTTGGAAAACTTATCCACTAAAAATTTCGAACGATCAACCTTAACAACAGGTAGTTTCACCACTTGTTGCAATACTTGCATAGCCAACTCTTGTTCAGCCATATACAAACTCCTTTTACTTCTGTAAGTTATATTCTATGATAG
>NZ_DXLC01000239.1:0-5749 GCF_019414905.1 Streptococcus sp.
GAGACAGGAAATTCCTGCCTCTAGGCTGATAAACAATTATTTACGGCGTCCTGGTCTTTCTTTGTAACCATAGTAAGAATCTTCGATGATTTCTTGCATGTGGTCAACCATTGGAAGGCGTGGGTTTGCAGGCGAACATTGATCTTCATAAGCAAGGAAGGCCAATTCACGTGAATGTTCTTTCCATTCTTTTTCGTCAACACCTTGTGCTTTGAAGTTCATTTGGATACCTACGCGCTCACCAAGTTCGTAGACAGCTTTTGCGTAAGATTCCACACCTTCTTCTGGAGTAGAAGCTGGAAGGCCAAGCATGCGTGCGATATCTTGGTATTTTTCGTCTGCACGGTAGTAGTTGTACTTAGGCCATGTTGCTGTCTTAGCTGGACGTGTACCGTTGTAGCGGATGACGTATGGAAGCAAGATAGCATTTGTACGACCGTGGATTGTATGGAATTGCGCACCAATCTTATGGGCCATTGAGTGAGAAATACCTAGGAAGGCATTGGCAAAGGCCATACCAGCGATTGTTGAAGCGTTATGCATTTTCTCACGTGAGTGGAAATCTGCATTCTTAACTGAGCTTTCAAGGTTTTCGAATACAAGTTTG
The DNA here is from genome assembly GCF_019414905.1 of Streptococcus sp. GTDB lineage: Bacteria > Bacillota > Bacilli > Lactobacillales > Streptococcaceae > Streptococcus. The sequence goes on from NZ_DXLC01000239.1 coordinate 608, forward strand.
ATAGCTTGAAGTGCCAGACCATCAGTGTAGTCGCTAGCCATTTGTGATACGTAAGCTTCAGTCGCGTGGGTCAATACATCCATACCAGTGTCCGCAGCAACAAATCCAGGAATTGTCAATACCAAGGCAGGGTCTACGATTGCCACAGTTGGTGTCAATGAGTAGTCAGCGATTGGGTATTTACGGTTGTTTGCTTTATCAGAGATAACGGCAAATGGTGTTACTTCAGATCCTGTACCAGATGTTGTTGGGATTGCGATGAATTTAGTCTTCTTACCAAGCAATGGGAATTTGAAGGCACGTTTACGGATATCCATGAATTTTTGGACAAGGTCACGGAAGTCCACTTCTGGTTGTTCGTAGAAGAGCCACATTACTTTAGCGGCATCCATTGGAGACCCACCACCGAGAGCGATGATTGTATCTGGTTTGAAGGCACGCATAATCTCAGTACCACGGTTTACAGTTGTGATATCTGGCTCTGGTTCTACATCAGCAAAAATTTGGTAAACAACCTTATTGCGACGAAGGTCAAGTTGTTCGATGATACGATCAAGGAAACCAAGTTCTACCATGGCATGGTCAGTAACGATCATGACACGTTCAACGTCACGACATTTTTGAAGGTATTGAATTGAATCACGTTCAAAGTATGTTTTTGAAGGAAGTTTCATCCATTGCATGTTATTTCTCCGTCTTCCGACTTTTTTGATATTCAAGAGGTTAATGGCACTAACGTTATCCCCAACTGAGTTGCGTCCGTAAGAACCACATCCGAGTGTCAATGATGGCAAGAAGGCATTGTAAACGTCCCCGATACCACCGAAAGTAGAAGGTGAGTTACAGATAACACGAATAGCTTTAACAGCTTTACCAAATTCTTTAGTCAATTCTTCGTCAGCTGTGTGGATAGCTGCTGAGTGTCCAAGACCGTTAAATTCAACCATTTGACGAGCCTTAGTAATACCATCTTCACGGCTTTCAGATTTCAAAACTGCGATAACTGGTGACAATTTTTCACGAGTCAATGGCTCATTTTCACCAACTTCTTTACATTCAGCAGCAAGAATGTTTGTTCCTTCTGGAACTGTAAATCCTGCTTGTTCTGCAATCCAAGTTGCTGGTTTACCAACGATGTCAGCATTCAATTTCGCACCAGCACAGTTTTTGCTGTTTGCTTTTACGCCGAAGCAGAACTCTTCAAGAAGCGCTTTTTCTTTTTTGTTTACAAAGTAAGTGTGATAAGATTTGAACTCTGCTACAAATTCATCGTAAATTTCTTTATCAATGATAACCGCTTGTTCAGATGCACAGACCATACCATTGTCAAATGATTTAGACATGACGATATCGTGAGCAGCTTGGCGAATGTTAGCTGATTTTTCAACATAAGCTGGAACGTTTCCGGCACCTACCCCAAGAGCTGGTTTACCACATGAGTATGCAGCCTTCACCATTGCGTTACCACCTGTTGCAAGGATTGTTGCAATACCTTCGTGGTTCATAAGGGCACTAGTTGCTTCCATAGATGGTTGAGTAATCCATTGCACACAGTTTTCAGGAGCACCAGCTGCGATAGCTGCATCGCGGACAATACGCGCTGCATGAGCAGATGATTCTTGTGCTGATGGGTGGAAGGCAAAGACGATCGGATTACGTGTCTTCAATGAAATCAATGATTTGAAGATTGCTGTTGATGTTGGGTTTGTTGTTGGAGTGATACCACAAACAACACCAACTGGTTCAGCAATAAGAGTCAATCCTGTTACATCATCTTCTTCAATAACACCAACTGTTTTAGTGTGGCGCATGTTGTTTACTACGTGCTCACAAGCAAACAAGTTCTTAGTCGCTTTATCTTCGAATACACCACGTCCTGTTTCTTCAAAGGCATGTAAAGCCAATTCTCCGTGGGCATCCAAAGCTGCTACTGATGCTTTGGCAACAATGTAGTCAACTTGCTCTTGATCCAATTTACGCATTTCTTCAAGGGCAACTAGAGCTTTTTGCACCAATCCATCAACATGCTTTTCAGCAGCGAGTTTCTTTTCCTCTGGTGTCACAGTTTTTTTATCAGCCATATTTTCCTCCATAGCTTTCAAGGATTGATATCCTTTGTTAATTTTTTCACAAGTTTATTATAACGCATTATTTCAACTTTGTAAACAGTTTCATAAACATTTCACAAAGAATTTTTTATTGTTTGTGAATTTTTTCTCATTTTCTTTACTTATCAAGTTTTTTCTTTAGAGTTTGTGAAATGAATTTCAAATATTTTTTTATTTCACAAGCTTGATTGGAAGAGGAGCTTGGAAAGAGATAGATTTTCTAGTAAGCGCTTACTTTTAGATGCTAACAATACCTCCTTTGATAAGGAGGCTTTATTTTTGTTGAAAAACACCTTGTCTAAAAGTCCCTTCATAAACAACTTCTTGTTCTGTTGTTAGTTTCCCTTTTCCTTCAGCCTGACCATTTACAAAATCACCTTCGTAGGTCCAGCCTTCTTTAGATTGAAAAGTTCCTTTTCCATTGAAGGCGCCATTATTGAAACCACCTGTATATTGGTCTCCATTTTGGAAGGTAATGGTACCTTGACCATTCATTTTACCACGGACAAGACTGCCGTCGTAAACAATCGTTCCATTATCAAGCTTTAGAACACCTTTTCCGGGAATATTTAGAAAAAAGACGAGTACAGCACAAAAAACAATAGTAACTACTGCTAAAAGCTCTAAACGTGGACGAGTTAGATAGACACGATACTTCTCGTAAAAATTCTTAAGATTTTCCATCTTTACTCTCCTTCTCTAAACGTTCTAACCATGCTTGACAACCCTCTTGAACACGCTGATAGGTTTCATCAAAATCTCCTGTATACCAAGGATCTGGAACACTTTCAGATGCAAATGAGTAAATCTTATCTTGACAGTCTACTGGACACATCTGACGTAAGTCAGAAACATTTGAAGCGTCCATTCCGATAATATAATCAAAGGCTTCAAAATCTTCCTTACTAATCTGAAGCGATGTCTTGCCTTTTTCATAAGGAATCTCATACTCTTGAAAAATCCCTTGAGTTCCCTTATGAATCGGATTGCCATGTTCCCAAGAGGACGTCGCTCGACTTTGGATTTCGTAGTTATCTGTCATTGATTTCATAACAAACTCGGCCATAGGGCTGCGACAAATATTTCCCAGACAGACAAAGACCAGTTTTTTCATCCCATTTCCTTTCTTTTATAGAAAAACGGGAGTTAGTGATCCCGTCTTATTTTTCAATTACACCTTCTAATGAAGCTGTTTCTTTCAGCGGTAATACTGTCTTGATAGCAGCTAGTTCAAAAGTCAAGTAAACTCCATCTACATCAAGAACAATTGTTCTCTTCTCCGTATCTACTTCATCGACTGTTCCATAAAGTCCACCGATTGTAATCACCTCATAGCCTTTTTGTAGTTTATTCAAGCTTTCCATACGTTTTTGTGCTTGTTTCTTTTGAGAGCGTTGCGTAAAGAACATCAAGCCCACCATAGCCACAAGAATGATTAAAAATGTATATTGTGATTCCATTATATTCTCCTTTGTCTTTTACATAGGACTACTATATCAAATTTCAGCTACTTTTACAAGATTGTACCTTGCTTTTCTAGTAAGAAAAACCAGAGCTTGCGCCCTGATTTTTAGGATTATTTCAAGTTTTGAACGACTTTTACAAGATTTTCAACAGTAAAGCCATATTCTGCCAACACTTTTGGTGCTGGGGCAGAGGCTCCAAAGGTATCAATACCAAGAACTGCACCATCTAGTCCAACATATTTGTACCAGTTTTGACTTGCACCCATTTCAACTGCAACACGACGACGAACTGCATTTGGAAGAATTTCTTCCTTGTAAGCTGCATCTTGTTTATCAAAGACATCTGTAGATGGCATGCTGACTACGCGGACTTTTGCACCTTGACTAGCCAATTCTTTGGCAGCTGAGACAGCAAGATTGACCTCTGAACCTGTCGCAATCAAGATTGTATCAAAGTCTGCTACATTTTCATAGACAACATAGGCACCTTTTGCAACCTTGTCAAAGTCTGTTCCTTCTTCGACAGTCAAGTTTTGACGGGTCAAGACAAGGGCAGTTGGTGTTTTCTCACTTGTCACTGCAAGGTACCAAGCTGCTTGCGTTTCACGCGCATCTGCTGGACGGAAAACATTTAGATTTGGCATAGCACGAAGACCTGCCAAGTGCTCAACTGGTTCGTGAGTCGGACCGTCTTCACCAACTGCGATTGAATCGTGGGTAAAGACATAAGTCACAGGAAGACCTTGCAAAGCTGACAAGCGGACAGCTGCCTTCACATAGTCAGAGAAGACGAAGAAAGTTCCACCGTATACACGAAGTCCACCGTGAAGGGCCATTCCGTTCAAGATCGTTCCCATTGCAAATTCACGAACACCAAACTGAATGTTACGGTTCAAGCGATTGACATCGTCTTGAAGTCCATCAGTCTTGATATAAGTCATGTTTGAGTGAGCTAGGTCAGCTGATCCACCCAAGAAAGTTGGTAACTTAGCCGCCACAACATTCAAGGCATCTTGGCTTGAATTACGAGTTGCTTGAGAGAAGCCATTTTCTAAAGCTGGGAAGTCTGCTGGAGTCACTTCAACTGGATCACGTCCATCGATAATAGCTTCTACTTCTGCAGCCAATTCTGGGTGAGCTTCTTTATAATCAGCAACTAGCTTTGTCCAAGTTTGATAAGCTGATGCACCTCGATCTGCAACATGTTCTTTGAAATCAGCATATACTTGTTCTGGGATTTCAAATGGTTCGTAGTCCCAACCTAGGGCTTGACGAGTTGCTGCAGTTTCATCTGCTCCAAGAGGGGCACCGTGTACAGCATTAGTTCCTTGTTTGTTTGGAGAACCATATCCAATCACAGTCTTCACTTCAATCAAAGATGGCTTGCCTGAAGCTTTAGCTGTTTCGATAGCGGCATGGATGGCTTCCAAGTCTGTTCCATCTTCAACCAGAGCAGTATGCCAACCATAGGCATTGTAACGATCACGAACGCTTTCAGTGAAGGAGTCCTTTGTCTCACCATCCAAGTTGATGTCATTTGAATCATAAAGAACAACCAACTTATCTAG
>NZ_DXLC01000024.1:0-3738 GCF_019414905.1 Streptococcus sp.
GAAGACTGAAAACTAGTCTCCTCTGTTCCTTTTAAATCAAAGCTGTAATAACCGTCACTAGGCCAAAAATAATACCTGGTGCATTAGCTGCTGCAAGGGGGATATCTCTTTCTTTTTTGAAAAGACCGTAGTAAACCCAGAGACTACAGTTGATGGCAGCAACCAAGGGCTGGATGAAATTTCCTTTTTGACCAGCCAGATTGTTCATGATTTGTGGGAAGTAAGACACATACATCATAACAGACATAAAGGTCGCTACCCAACCTAAAATTTTCATTTGTTTTTCAGACATTTTCAAAACCTCTTTCATTTTTACTGAATCTTATTTTAAAATATTCTTTCAAAACAATCAAGTCTTTAAAACTTTTGTTATAAAGATATAAACTATCACAATCTTGTTATAAGAAAGAGGGAACAGAAAAAAGACCGAATTGCTCCGTTCTGTTTACTCAATCAAATATTAGAAAATGAATACTCCTTTTCAATGAATCGATTGATTGATGGTAAATAAGCCGTTAGAAATTATTGACAGTATCGAAATTTTCTAGTAAAATGAATTTTGTTAATACCTAAATGGTGTGTAGTTTTCTATCAACATAGTCAGGAGAAAAGGAACTTATGCTAAAAAAATTTAATGAATTGTCACTGAAAGATAAGGCTTATCTAATTGGCGGTTTGAGCTTATTAGTCATTGTGATCTCATTTGGTCTACTCAATCGTCAAACAGTAACTGTCAGTCTTGTCTTTACACAACTATCTGCTCCCTTGATTTTGGTGATTTTTACTTGTCTAGTAATCGGGATCATTGCTGGTAGTGCTATTGGTATTAGCTATCACCATAACAAGACTCAAGATCTGAGAAGCCGCATTGCTGAAGCAGAAGCGACTATCAATATAAAAGACAGGGAGCTTGTCCAGTACGAGGAACAGGTGCAACAATTAAAACAGGAAGCCAAACAATAAGTGTAGAAATCATAACCACCCGTGAAAACGGGTGGTTTTTTGTCTCGCACCTAACGGAGCGAGACGGACTGAAAGTCACATAAATACAAAAAAGATCGAATTGCTCCGATCTTTTTAAGTTTCACTCCAAGAATGTTTAGATAAAAAATTTGATAATAGAATTACCTACTTCATACGATAAAAATCAATCACAAGACCGGCAGGGCCTTTAACTAATAAGGACTCTGTTCCCCAATCCGTTTCACAAGGACCGTGTAAAATCTCGATATCAATCTCTTTTAAACGTTGGTAATTCTGATTTAGATCCTCAACCTCGATATGAAGAATGATTCCTGACTGAAAATTTTCCAAAGGAATCAAATGATTTTGGGACAACATCAGACAGTGACTGCCAATCGTAAACTGAGCAAAACTGTCATCAACATAATCGGACTTTTTATCCAAAATACGCTCCAAGTCAGCACAAACTTGAGGAACATCTGAAACGATAATATCTAATTGATTTAAATTCATTTACTATCCTCCATAAAAAGACCGGATTGCTCCGATCTTTTCAAGTTTCTCTCTATGAAAATCAAAGAATAAACAAGGTGAAACCAAGTTTGATGGCAAATCTTTGCTCATCAAACTACGAAAAATCCTTTGGGACTTTTTTCTAGGCTCCACACTAGATTCCATCATTGAAATTTATGGTTTCAATGATGGAATCGTCGGCAGTAAGCTAATAAAGAAGTCTATAAATTTATCTTTGATTTTCGACGAGAGAAATTATTTAATTGCGCGTGATTGCAATCCTTCTTCTTCCAAGAAGAGACGGAATGGTACGAGTTCTTCTGCTTCGTATTTTTCCTTGAAGGCTTTGATTGCTTCTTCTGAGTGAAGTTTTGGATCCAATTCAAGTACTTCTACTGGAAGTGGACGGTGTGGAGTGATGCGAGCATCGATCACAACAGTTTTACCTTCTTTGTTCAATTTAACAGCTTCTGCAACAACTGCATCGATATCTTCGATACGGTCAACTGTAAATCCAACAGCTCCTTGCGCTTCAGCGATTTTCGCATAGTCAGCATTAGGGAAGTCACAACCAAACAAGTGTTTGTTTGTGTCTTCGTATTTGTCCTTGATGAAGGCATATTTACCATTTGAGAAGACAACGTTGATAACTGGAAGGTCGTATTGAACGTTTGTGATAACGTCTGGGTAGCACATGTTGAATGCACCGTCACCCATGATGTTCCATACTTGGCGATCTGGATTGTCTTTCTTAGCAGCGATACCACCAGGAAGGGCAATACCCATTGTCGCAAAGAGTGGAGATGTACGCCACATGTTCTTAGGTGTCATGTGAAGGTGACGAGTAGATGTTTGAGTAGTGTCACCTACGTCGATTGAGTAGATAGCGTCTTGATCAGCATGTTTGTTGATTGCATTGTAAACTTGATACAATTGCAATTCACCCTCAGTTTTACCTTCGAGTTTGTTCATGTAATCACGCCAGTTTTGGTTGTTCTTAACGTTTGCACGCCACCATGGAGTAGATTCAACTGGGTTCACTTTGTCAAGGATAGCTTTAGCTGCTTGACCTGCATCACCAAGGATTGAAGCGTCAAGGGCGTGACGTTTACCAAGTTTGTAAGGGTCGATATCCACTTGGATGAATTTTTCAGTATTCTTGAATGCTTCGTAAACTTCAGCAAATGGGAAGTTTGAACCAAGGAAAAGAACTGTGTCTGCTTCAAAGACCACTTCGTTGGCTGGTTTCCAACCAACACGGTAAGCAGAACCTGTCAAACCTTCATAGTTCCATTCGAAAGCTTCAAAGTTTTTACCAGTTGTGATGATTGGTGCTTTGATTTTACGTGACAATTCAGTAATCACTTCACCAGCTTTAACACCACCGTAACCAGCATAGATAACTGGACGTTCAGCATTGTTCAAGATTTCAACAGCTTTGTCGATTTCAACTTCGTTCAAAGCAGGAGCGATAAATGAACGCTCGTATGAACCTGATCCATAGTATGAGTTTTCGTCAATTTCTTGGAAACCGAAGTTTACTGGGATTTCAACAACAGCTGGACCTTTTTTAGAAACTGCAGCACGGCAAGCTTCGTCAATAACTTTTGGCAATTGCTCAGCGTAAGCTACACGTTTGTTGTAAACAGCGATACCGTTGTACATTGGGTTTTGGTTCAATTCTTGGAAAGCATCCATGTTGAGTTCGTTAACTGGACGTGATCCAAGGATTGCTAGGAATGGAGTGTTATCCATAGCTGCATCGTAAACACCGTTAATCAAGTGAGTCGCACCTGGACCACCTGAACCAACTGCAACCCCGATTGAGCCGCCGAATTTAGCTTGCATAACCGCTGCAAGAGCACCTGTTTCTTCGTGGCGAACTTGCAAGAAGCGGATGTCTTTGTCTTCAGCCAAAGCATCCATCAATGAGCTGAGTGTTCCTGATGGGATACCGTAGATAGTGTCTACGCCCCATGTTTTCAATACATTAAGCATTGCTGCAGATGCAGTAATTTTCCCTTGAGTCATAATGATAACTCTCCTTCAAATATTTTTAAATCTACTAAAAAAGGTTTCATATAGTTTTTGAAAACGTTTCAGTAAATTTTTACAATACTAATTTATCACATTTATTTTGACTTTACTAAGAATCTGCTCAGAAGTTTTTATTCTCTATTGCAGTACAGTTTGAAAACGTTTTTAGAATCTGTCTTATAATAAAAAGCGAGCAAGCCCGCTTTTAATCTATTTTACTAAAGT
>NZ_DXLC01000240.1:0-5486 GCF_019414905.1 Streptococcus sp.
TTGTATGAGCAAGGAATTACACATCAACACAATTTTGGCCCAGGCGGGTATCAAATCAGATGAAGCGACAGGGGCATTGGTGACACCCCTTCATTTTTCAACAACTTATCAGCATCCAGAGTTCGGTCAGTCTACTGGATTTGACTATACGCGTACTAAAAACCCAACTCGCAGTAAGGCGGAGGAAGTCTTGGCGGCTATTGAGTCAGCAGACTATGCCCTAGCGACTAGCTCAGGGATGTCAGCCATTGTGTTAGCTTTTAGCGTCTTTCCAGTAGGAAGTAAGGTTTTGGCAGTACGTGACCTTTATGGAGGTTCTTTCCGCTGGTTTAATCAAGTGGAGCAGGAAGGCCGTTTCCATTTTACCTATGCCAATACAGAAGAAGAGTTGATTGCTGAGTTAGAAAAGGACGTGGATGTTCTCTATATCGAAACACCAACCAATCCCTTGATGTTGGAATTTGATATCGAAAAACTAGCAAAATTGGCTCATGCTAAGGGTGCCAAAGTGGTGGTGGACAATACCTTTTACAGCCCTATCTACCAACGTCCGATTGAAGATGGAGCAGATATCGTTCTCCATTCAGCAACCAAGTATCTAGCAGGCCACAATGATGTCTTGGCTGGAGTTGTTGTGACCAATAGTGTAGAATTATACGAAAAGCTTTGCTACAATCTCAATACGACAGGGGCAGTCTTGTCTCCATTTGACAGTTATCAATTGATTCGTGGTCTCAAGACCTTGTCTCTTCGTATGGAGCGCTCAACAGCTAACGCCCAAGAAGTGGTCGCCTTTTTGAAGGATTCTCCAGCAGTTAAGGAAGTTCTCTACACTGGTCGTGGAGGCATGATTTCCTTTAAAGTAGCGGATGAAACACGCATTCCTCACATTTTAAACAGCCTCAAGGTCTTCTCTTTTGCGGAAAGTTTGGGTGGAGTGGAGAGTCTGATCACTTATCCAACGACGCAAACTCACGCTGATATTCCAGCAGAAGTGCGCCATTCTTATGGTTTGACAGATGACCTCTTGCGTTTGTCGATTGGGATTGAGGATGCTAGAGATTTGATTGCAGATTTGCGCCAAGCCTTGGAAGGATAAGATAAAGATGGGAAAATATGATTTTACAAGCCTGCCCAATCGTTTAGGGCACCATACCTATAAATGGAAAGAAGCAGAAACGGATAGTGAAGTCCTACCAGCTTGGATAGCGGATATGGACTTTGTAGTCTTGCCTGAAATCCGCCAAGCTGTGCAAACTTACGCTGATCAACTGGTTTATGGCTATACCTATGCCAGTGAAGAGTTAATTAAGGAAGTTCAAAAGTGGGAAGCCACACAACACGGTTACCACTTTGACAAAGAGGCTCTTGTCTTTATCGAGGGTGTGGTACCAGCCATCTCAACAGCTATTCAAGCCTTTACAAAAGAAGGCGAGGCGGTTTTGATTAACACACCTGTCTATCCACCCTTTGCACGTAGTGTCAAGTTGAACAACCGCAGATTGATTACCAATTCTTTGGTAGAAAAGGATGGTCTGTTTGAGATTGACTTTGACCGACTTGAAAAGGATTTGGTGGAAGAGGATGTCAAACTTTATATTCTCTGCAATCCTCACAATCCTGGTGGACGTGTTTGGGAAAAAGAAGTGTTGGAGAAGATTGGTCAACTCTGCCAAAAACACGGTGTTTTCTTGGTTTCAGATGAGATTCACCAAGATTTGGCCCTCTTTGGTCACAAACACCAGTCTTTCAATACCGTCCACCCTGACTTTAAAGAATTTGCTATCGTCTTGACCAGTGCCACTAAAACCTTTAACATCGCTGGGACAAAAAATTCCTATGCAGTCATTGAAAATCCTAAGTTGAGACTGGCTTACCAGAAACGCCAGTTGGCCAATAATCAGCATGAAATTTCAGGCTTGGGCTATTTGGCGACAGAAGCTGCTTATCGCTATGGGAAGGATTGGTTAGAGGAACTCAAGCAAGTCTTTGAAGACCATATCAATTATGTGGTGGATTTATTTGGAAAAGAGACAAAAATCAAGGTCATGAAACCGCAAGGAACCTACTTGATTTGGCTTGATTTTTCAGCCTATGACCTGACTGATGAAAGATTGCAAGAGTTGTTGAGAAATGAAGCTAAGGTTATCCTCAACCGTGGTTTGGATTTTGGAGAGGAAGGGAGTCTCCATGCCCGTCTCAATGTAGCCATGCCCAAATCCCTGCTGCAAGAAGTTTGTCAGCGAATTGTGACGACTTTTGCCAAACGTTAAAAATCCAGCCTTCTAGGAGAAAAGTATCCCTAGAAGGCTATTTTCATAGGTGAAAATATGGTATAATAAAAAGATAAGGTAAAGGTGAAAATATGGCTAAATTGATTCCGGGGAAAATCCGTATCGAAGGCGTTGCCCTTTATGAAACTGGTAAGGTTGACATTATCAAGGAAAAGAACAATCGGCTCTACGCTCGCGTTGCAGAAGAAGAACTGCGCTATAGTTTGGAGGATGATTTGGTTTTTTGTGCCTGCGATTTTTTCCAAAAGAGGGGCTACTGTGTGCATTTGGCAGCGTTGGAGCATTTTCTGAAAAATGATGAGCGTGGTCAGGAAATCTTGCAAAGTCTGGAAGAAGGTCATGAAGAAAAAGAGGCCGTTGAAACCAAGGTGACCTTGGGTGGCAAATTTTTGGACCGAATCTTGTCTCCAAAATCAGAACGTGCCTATGAATTATCGGCTGTGGGGCAAGTGGAAGCAGGAACCAATCATATCTTGTGGACCCTGAGAATCGGCCAAATCAATAGCCAAAAATACTACGTCATTCGGGATATTCCACTCTTTTTAAGAATTGTCGAGCAGAGAAAGTCTTATATGATTGGCAAGATTTATGAGGAGTCTCTTTCTTGGGAAGCCTTTGATGAGGCCAGTCAAGAACTTCTGACTTTCTTGCGAGGACTGATGGAGGAAGGACAGGCTCCAGACTTCTTTTTCCAAAACCAAGGTCGGCACCTCTTTTTCCCTCTGACTTTTTTTGAGCAGGGTGTGAATTTACTGATGACCTTGCCACATTTTCAATTTGACCATCAAGTGGATAGCTACCAGACTCTACTTTTTCAGGATATGCATGCTGATGCCAATCTATTTGCCTTTACAGTAACAGAATACTCGGATTATTTTGAAATGGAAATCAGTGAGAGTCCTAGGGTCAATGTCTTTTATCAGGGGGCTGTACTTTTCCATAAAGGACAGGTTTATTTTCTAACAGACCAGCAGATGCGTCTTCTTAAGGAAATCAAAGCGCTGCCTTTGGATCAGCATGGAAAGAAATACCTCCAATTTGATAGTAGTGACCGAGATAAGTTGGCTTCCTGTCTAACGCTCTTTAGCCAGATGGGGACCGTTTCAGCTCCAGAACGTTTACAAATCAAAACCTTTACGCCCTCTTTTTACTTTGACAGGGAAGAAGATAATCGGATTCGTTTAGAAATTCAGTTTGATTATGGAGATAAGCAGATATCTAGCCGACAAGAGTTAGAAGAATTACCATTTTCGAGTGATGCTGACTTAGAAGAAAGAGTTTTCCAAGTCTGTTTGGCAGCTGGCTTTGAAGCAGATTTTCAATCTTGGCGTCAGGCCCTAAAAGCAGAGTCTGTTTATCATTTCTTCCACGAAATCATTCCAGTCTTTGAAAAACTCGGGAATGTTGATTTATCAGACAAGTTAGAAGAACTCTATAACCTAGCAAGCCCTCAAGTGCAGATTGCTTCCAAGGGAGGTCTCTTGGAAATCCAGTTTGATTTTCAAGATATAGCCCAAGAGGAAATTGACCAAGCTATGCAGGCCTTGGTTGATAATCGAGATTTTTATATTGATTCGTCTAATAAAGTCTACTTTTTCGATGAAGAAACCAAGAAAATTCGCCAAGATTTACGGGAATTGGGGCAATTTGAGTTAAAAGATGGGGCCTTGCAGGCTCGGAAATCCTTGGCCTACAGTTTAGCTCATCTTTTTGAGGGGCGAGATAGTGTTTCTTTTTCACAAGAATTCCAGAATCTGGCTCACGATTTGACGCATCCAGAGGACTTCCCTAGACAAGCAACTCAGGTTCAGGCTGATTTGCGAGATTATCAGGAAAAGGGAATCGGCTGGCTGCAAATGCTCCATCATTATGGTTTTGGTGGGATTTTGGCTGATGATATGGGATTGGGTAAAACCCTGCAGACCATTGCTTTTTTGACCAGTCAAGTGACAAAAGAAAGTCGAGTCTTGATTTTAGCACCGTCAGGTTTGATTTACAACTGGGCAGATGAGTTTCAGAAATTTGCCCCACAGTTGGATATGGCTGTTGTTCATGGTTTGAAAGCTAGTCGTGAAGAGATTCTTGCTGAGAGCCATCAAATCTATGTGACGAGCTATGCTACCTTCCGTCAGGACAGTGAGCTTTATCAGGGGATGTCCTTTGACTTCCTTTTCTTAGATGAAGCTCAGGTCATGAAAAATGCCCAGACCAAGATTGCCCAGACCTTGAGACAATTTGTGGTGCCGTCAGTTTTTGCCCTGTCAGGGACACCGATTGAAAATCATCTGGGTGAGCTGTGGTCTATTTTCCAAATCGTCATGCCAGGACTTTTGCCAAGCAAGAAAGAATTTATGAAATTATCAGCTGAGCGCGTTGCTCAGTTTATCAAACCTTTCGTGATGAGGCGCAAGAAAGAAGAAGTGCTGACTGAATTGCCAGACTTGATTGAAGTGGTTTATAAAAATGAACTGGAAGGCCAGCAAAAGGCTATCTACCTAGCCCAGTTGCAACAGATGCGAGACCGTTTAGCTCAGGTGTCAGATCAGGAATTTCAGAGAAGTCGGGTGGAAATCTTATCTGGTCTGATGCGCTTGCGCCAAATCTGTGACACTCCTGCCCTCTTTATGGAAGATTATCAGGGAGCCAGTGGCAAACTGGATAGTCTCCGAGACCTGCTGGTCCAGGTGGCAGACGGCGGACACCGTGTCTTGATTTTCTCTCAGTTCAAGGGAATGTTGGAGAAAATTGAACAAGAATTGCCAGACTTGGGCATGACTTCCTTTAAAATTACGGGTTCAACCCCAGCCAAGGAAAGACAAGACATGACCAAAGCCTTTAACCAAGGGGAAAGAGATGCCTTTCTGATTTCCCTCAAGGCTGGTGGTGTCGGTCTGAACCTGACAGGTGCTGATACGGTTATCTTGGTTGACCTTTGGTGGAATCCTGCGGTGGAAGCGCAAGCCATTGGCCGTGCCCATCGGATGGGACAGGAAGAAACGGTTGAGGTCTATCGCTTGGTAACCAAGGGAACTATTGAAGAAAAAATTCAGGAACTACAAGAACAGAAGAAACATTTGGTGTCACAAGTATTGGACGGCACAGAGTCACGTGGTAGTCTGACCCTAGCAGAAATTAGAGAAATTTTGGGAATTTCTGAAGCCAGCACTTGAAAAATCAAGACAATACGCTATA
>NZ_DXLC01000241.1:0-1339 GCF_019414905.1 Streptococcus sp.
GGAGCAAGACAAACGATTAATCGCCGTGCTTTAGTTCTTGGTGAAACATCAACGATAGAAGTACCTATCGAAGACGTTAATGCTATGGAAAAGGTTTTTAGTAACCAAAACTTTAGCGAAGTTGTTCGGTTCCCTGATAAGACAAAAGCTGAGATTATTGCAAAAATGGAAGAACTTTTCAAATCTTCTAGCGAAAGCGATGTGAACTATCTTTACCTTACTTGTCATGGAGGAGAAGATGGGACGATAGCCATTGGTAGCGATAAAACATCCTTTTCAGGTTGGGAATTAGCATCTATACTGAAACAATACAAAGGTAAGTTTGTGGTTATGCTGGATTGTTGCTATTCAGGAAAAATTATAGATGTAGGTAAATCAGATGAAAAGGCCGTCTCCAATTCTGAAGAAAGATTTGATGAACAAGCATTTTTGGCAGGATTTTCAACAGGAGATCCAGCAAGTAAGAATGGTGAAATGCTTGATTCTAAATTCCTCGTACTATGTGCCTCTTGGAAAGGTGAAAAATCGTATAGTGCAGTCGGAGTAGGTAGTCTTGCCACCAGATACTGGGCAATGGGTACAGGTTGGGATTCACTTCAAAATAGAATGATTTCGCCTATGGCAGACACCAATACTAACGGAAAAATCACTTTAGAGGAACTGTATCAATACTCTTATCCTCTAGTCCTTGAAGCTGCATCAAGCAGTAATAAGGAGCAACATGTATCAGTTTATCCAGAAAACAGTCAATTTGTTTTATTCCAAAAATAAGGGGTTAAGAAAATGAAAGTATCAAAAAAAATCACATTATTTGGTTTATCTCTAGCAGGTTTAGCTTTACTAGCTTTCCCTCATTCAGGAAAGGCCTTCGAATTGAAAGAAGAATGGGTTGTCAAGGGTGGTATTAAGTATCAAGATGGCAAAATTCTTCAATTTGACAATGGCAATGAAGTAGATATCAAAGTATTGGATTTGCCAAAAACTGAGAAAATCGAGTGGACGGTTAGTCTCAATGGTCAAGATCAAACTGTCAATTTCCTAGGTCAAGAAAAGGACAAGTCTATGATGGGTGTAGAGGGGCGTTACCTGAATTTCTACGTTCCTTATGGCTATAGAGGGGATATCAAGGTAGAAGCCAAGAGTGGAAATGAAGTAAAGACCTGGTCCACTAAAGTAGTAGATGATGTATATAATGACGGTGGAAAGAGTGGTTACTTCCGTATTGACGAATCAAATGATCAACACACCTACCTTGATGCAAAATGGGACTATCAAACTAAGACCTACACTGCTACCTTACCAGAGACTGTCAATGGTCAAAAAGTCTTTGCTTGGGCAG
>NZ_DXLC01000242.1:0-2485 GCF_019414905.1 Streptococcus sp.
CTTTTTTACTTTTGTCACCTTACTTTGGTATGCTCAAGTATAATCTTCGGTTACGGTTCCTAGCACTGTAAGGTAAAATAAACCAGATCTTCTCCCTACGGGGAGATTTTTTTGTTTTAAAAAAATTCAAATCATCACTTGACAAGTGAGTATTCACTCACTATAATAGATTTATCTTTAAAAAAGTGAGTGCTCGCTCACCTGGGAGGAAGTAAATGAAAACATTGCTACATTTACAAGATTTACAAAAATCTTTTGGTCAACAACTTGTGTTAAACCACGTTGGTTTTGAATTACAGTCTGGGGAAATCATTGGTCTAATCGGTCCTTCTGGTGCTGGTAAATCAACCATGATTAAAACCATGTTAGGGATGGAAAAGGCAGATAGCGGTATCGCTTTAGTCTTAGACCAGACCATGCCCAATCGTCATATTCTGGGAGATATTGGCTATATGGCCCAGTCAGATGCTCTTTATGAGGCTTTGTCAGGACAAGAAAACTTGGAATTTTTCGGCCAGCTAAAAGGGATTCCTAAAAAAGATTTGACAGCTGAAATTACCCATGTGGCTCAAGTGGTAGACTTGACAGATCATTTAAATAAGGCCGTGTCTGGTTATTCCGGAGGGATGAAACGACGCTTGTCGCTGGCTATTGCGCTTTTAGGAAACCCTCAACTCTTGATTTTGGACGAACCGACGGTTGGAATCGACCCTTCTCTTCGAAAGAAAATCTGGCGAGAGTTGATGGCGCATAGAGACAAGGGCGTAGGGATTTTGGTCACAACTCACGTCATGGATGAGGCAGAGCTGACAGATAAGGTCGGTCTACTATTAGGTGGAAAAATCATAGCCTTTGATACACCATCCAAGCTAAAAGAATCTTATGGTGTTTCAAGTATTGAAGAAGTCTTTTTGAAAGCAGAAGGAGAATGAAATGAGAACAATTGCCATTGCAAAAAAAGTCATCAAAGAATTGCTACGTGACAAACGGACACTGGCCCTAATGTTTGTGGCACCAGTCTTTATTATGTGGCTGATGAACCTCATGTTTTCGGCTAGTACAACGGTGACTGTTAAGCTAGCGATACAAGATGTGCCAAGTAGTTTGGTAAGTAGGATGGATGACTTAGAACATGTCAGTGTCAAAACCTACAAAGACTTGGACCAAGCTAAAGAGGCTTTAAACGATGAAAAAGTAGATGCAGTTATCTCTTATAAGGATGGGGAATATCATGTAGCCTATGCTAATACAGATGCCTCTAAAACTTCGGTGACCCGACAAGTATTGCGCACCAGTATTGCCAGTGAAGACACCAATCAATTATTAGCCCGTGTGAAGCAATCCCTTCCACAATTACAACTAAAGGTAAAATCTCCTGAAATTAAGGAATCTTATGAATATGGTAACGAGGACACCGGCTTCTTTGCTAAAATGATTCCTATTTTGCTTGGGTTCGTCGTTTTCTTCTTTGTCTTTTTGATTTCAGGAATGGCACTCTTGAAAGAACGTACTAGCGGAACCCTAGATCGTTTGTTGGCAACCCCAGTTAAACGTTCGGAAATTGTTTACGGCTATATGTTGTCTTACGGCTTTATTGCCATACTGCAGACAGGAGTAGTCGTTCTAGCAGCCATCTGGTTGTTGAAAATTGAAGTTGTCGGAAGTCTGTTAAATGTTATAATAGTTAATGTGGTACTGGCTCTGGTGGCACTAGCCTTCGGAATTCTCTTGTCTACCTTGGCAAAATCAGAATTCCAGATGATGCAATTTATTCCTCTTGTGATTATGCCGCAACTCTTTTTCTCAGGAATCATTCCACTTGATTCAATGGGAGACTGGGCAAAAACGCTAGGAAAATTCTTGCCTTTGACCTACTCAGGTGATGCGATGAGTCAGATTATTCTTTACGGACGTGGACTTGGAGATATTTTACCAAATATTGGAGTTCTACTAGTCTTCCTTGTCGCTTTGACAGTTCTCAATATTGTCGGTCTGCGTCGTTACCGTAAAGTATAAAATGTAAATATGCGAGGATGAAAATGAGTGAGAGTGTTTTTGAGTCGTTTGAAGCTTATCTAAAGGGGGCAGACTATCCCAAGGGAAAGAAAAAAATCATGCAGGCGGCGGTCGATTTGATTTCTACTAAGAGTTACAATGGGACCTCCACCTTACAAATTGCCAAACATGCGGGACTTAGCCAAGCAACGCTCTTCAAGTATTTCAAGACCAAAGAAGATTTATTAACGGCTATTTTGCACCCTGTTGTTCCAGGACTTTTCGGTCGTTTTTTTGAAGAACTTTTAGCCTTAGAAACGACTGAAGAAAAGGTGCATTATCTGGTCCAAAATCGTATGGCCTATCTCAAAACGAATCGCGCTTTGATGAAAATTATTCTTCAGGAAATTTTTTCAAATAAGAAACTGAGAAAAGAACAACTTTATATTTGGAATACTCTTCAGGATAAATTATTAGTACTCCATAAGGA
>NZ_DXLC01000243.1:0-2088 GCF_019414905.1 Streptococcus sp.
CAACTGAGATTTTTGGTGTGGTCGGTATGGCTAGTAAAAATGCCCTCAAAGATAATTTCCAAGCCCTGCTAGGTAAGGAAAATTATTCCAAAGGTGTCGTCGTAAAAGCGGCCGAAGATGGCAGTATTGCAGTTGATGTATATACCGTGTTGAGCTACGGAACAAAGATTAGCGAAGTGTCAAAAAACATTCAAGAGCGTGTTCGTTTTAGCTTGGAAAACCAGCTTGGAATTACTGCTCAGACTGTAAATGTCTACATTCAAAATATCAAAGTTGTAGGAGAATAACCGTGTCAAAAATTACTACTAGCTTATTTCAAGAAATGGTGCAGGCTGCATCAACTCGCTTGAATAAGCAAGCTGAATATGTCAATTCATTAAACGTCTTTCCAGTTCCAGATGGAGATACTGGGACAAATATGGGAATGACCATTGAAAATGGTGCTAAGGAAGTTGCAGACAAGCCAGCTTCTACAGTTGGAGAGGTAGCAAGCATTCTTGCCAAAGGGCTTTTGATGGGTGCGCGTGGGAACTCAGGAGTTATTACGTCTCAGCTTTTCCGTGGATTTTCACAAGCCATCAAGGATAAAGATGAGTTAACAGGTCAAGACTTGGCCCTTGCCTTCCAATCAGGTGTGGAAGTTGCCTATAAGGCCGTTATGAAACCAGTTGAAGGAACGATTTTGACAGTTTCTCGTGGGGCAGCTATCGGTGCTAAGAAAAAAGCTGAGCAAACAGATGACGCTGTTGAAGTTATGCGCGCAGCCTTGGAAGGCGCTAAAACAGCTCTAGCTAAAACGCCAGACATGCTTCCAGTATTGAAAGAAGTTGGTGTTGTGGACTCAGGTGGACAAGGATTGGTCTTCATCTACGAAGGTTTCCTTTCAGCCCTGACTGGCGAATATATTGCATCTGAGGACTTTGTAGCGACTCCGGCCAACATGAGTGAAATGATCAATGCAGAGCACCACAAGTCTGTAGCTGGTCATGTAGCAACTGAGGACATTACATTTGGTTACTGTACTGAAATCATGGTAGCTCTTAAGCAAGGTCCAACTTATTCCAAAGATTTTGACTACGATGAATTCCGTAATTACTTGAATGAACTTGGAGACTCTCTCCTTGTTGTCAACGATGATGAAATCGTCAAAGTCCATGTCCATACAGAAGATCCGGGACTTGTTATGCAAGAAGGTCTCAAATATGGTAGCTTGGTCAAGGTAAAAGTTGACAATATGCGTAACCAACATGAAGCACAGGTTGAGAAAGAAGCTGCTCAAGTTAGTAAGCCAGCTGAAGAAAAAGAGTATGCTTTGATTGCTGTCGTTGCTGGTAAAGGTCTAGCAGATATCTTCCGTTCTCAAGGTGTGGATTATGTTATCGAAGGCGGTCAAACTATGAACCCTTCAACAGAAGACTTTATCAAGGCTGTTGAACAGGTCAACGCTCGTAACATTATCTTCCTGCCAAACAACAAGAACATCTTCATGGCAGCTCAATCTGCAGCAGAAGTTTTGGAGCAACCAGCAGTAGTGGTAGAGGCTCGTACTCTTCCTCAAGGTTTGACAAGTCTTCTTGCCTTTGATCCAAGTAAGTCAATCGAAGAAAACCAAGAACGTATGACTGCAGCCCTTAGCGATGTCGTTAGTGGAAGTGTCACAACAGCCGTTCGTGATACAACGATTGATGGCTTAGAAATCCATGAAAACGATAATCTTGGTATGGTGGATGGGAAAATTCTCGTGTCAAACCCTGACATGCACCAAACCTTGACAGAAACATTGAAACATATGTTGGATGAAGACAGTGAAATCGTAACCTTCTATGTTGGTGAAGATGGAAGTGAAGAACTTGCCAATGAGATTGCCCAAGAAATCGCAGAAGAATTTGAAGACGTTGAAGTCGAGATTCACCAAGGCCAACAGCCTGTTTACCCATACTTATTTAGTGTGGAATAAGATTAATGAAGGACTGAGAAATCAGTTCTTTTTTCTTTTTTAGTAAATGAAATCGGTATCTTTTTTATAAAAACAAAAATAATATTCATAAATAAACGTTAAAATAGAAAATTCAGAAAATTTCTTCTTTT
>NZ_DXLC01000244.1:0-2288 GCF_019414905.1 Streptococcus sp.
GGTTCTACAATATCGATTTGCTCCAGTTCAGGATAGAGGGTTAATACTTGAGCAACACCGCCGTCACCACCCCCAATAACCAAGACTTTCTTTGGATTTGGGTGGACAGCCATGGGAACGTGGACCGTCATTTCGTTGTAGACAAAATCATCCGCATCTGAGAACAAGACATGACCATTTAAAATCAGTATTTTCCCAAAAGCTGGCGTATCCAAGACTTCGATATCCTGCCATTCACTTTTTCCAGCGTAGAGTTGCTTGGCTGTTCTCAGGGACAATTTGACATCTGGAGTATGAACTTCAGAAAACCATAAATCCATCTAGTTCTCCTTTCTCTTAATGACGTTGATGTGATTGACCTCAGGATCTTCCGTCCCTTGGAGGGAACAACCACGTTCCTTGGCAAATTGGATATAATCGACAATTTCTCGTGTAATGCGTTCTCCAGGAGCCAAGATAGGAATTCCTGGAGGATAGCACATGACAAATTCTCCACAAACTTGTCCAATAGACTCATCCAAGGTTAAACTTTTTCTTTCTGAATAGAAGGCTTCTTGTGGAGACAGCACTAACTCGGGCTGAATATATTCTCCTGCTATCAAGTCCTTCCCATCTCGTGAGTATAGTCTCTTGATATCAGCTAAAGCACCGACCAAGCGCTCGATGTCTTGGATACGGTCACCAATCGAAATATAGGCCAAGATATTGCCAATATCACCAAACTCAATCTGAATGTCGTATTCGTCTCGTAAGAGGTCATAAACCTCGATACCTGTTAAGCCAATACCCTGAGTGTAAACTGACAGCTTGGTCACGTCAAAATCGCAAACCGAAACACCGTCTATTAACTCTTTTGAATAGGCATAGTAGCCACCGATGGCATTGATTTCACGGCGGGCATACTCGGATAGCTCAATGACCTTCTCAAACGACTCTTTACCACGAAGGGCCAAGTTGCGACGTGAAATATCTAAACTAGCCATCAACAAGTAAGAGGCGGATGTTGACTGGGTAAGATTGATAATCTGACGAACGTACTCAGGATTCATCTGCTCCCCGATAAGTAAAATGGAGCTTTGGGTCAAACTCCCACCAGACTTATGCATGGAAACTGCTGCCATATCAGCGCCTGCATCCATAGCAGAAATTGGAAGTTTATCAGTAAAATGTAAGTGTGCTCCGTGGGCTTCATCTACTAAAACCATCATGCCAGCTTCATGAGCCATTTTTGTCAATCCCTTTAGGTCTGAACAGATTCCGTAGTAAGTAGGATTGTTAATCAAAATGGCCTTGGCATCTGGATGGTCCTTTATGGCCTGGGCTACTCGGTCATTTTCAAGACCTAAAGCGATACCAATCTTAGGATCTACACTCATCTCGATATAGATGGGAATGGCACCACATAGAACCAGCGCATTGATAGCAGATTTGTGGACATTACGTGGCAGAATAATCTTATCTCCAGCCTTGCAGGTTGACAGAATCATAGTTTGTACCGATGAAGTTGTTCCCCCAATCATGAGAAAGGCATGGGCTGCTCCAAAAGCATCAGATGCCAGCTCCTCTGCATCCCGAATAATCGAAATGGGATGGCCTAAATTATCCAAGGGTTTCATCGAATTAACATCAATACCTACACATTTTTCTCCTAAGAGTTCGACAAGTTCTGGATTTCCTCGTCCACGCTTGTGACCTGGAACATCAAAGGGAACAATCCTTTTCTTGCGTAACTTCACCAAGGCCTCATAAATTGGGGCTTGGTTTTGATCTAACTCTTTCAAGACATACTCCTTTCAATATTTTTAGGACCTTATGAAAACTAAGGAACTAAAGGTTGACTCATGAAAAAAGAGCAGGATTTCACCTGCTCTGCAATCTTCTGACGTTTTTATGTTTGTTTCTGTTGAGTATGTCTGTTCCCGATGTTTCCTAACTCTCTAGTAGCAAATATTACGTACTTTATTGATCGTTTCACAAGATGACGTGTGCTTTCACCACACTAAAAATTTATGAATTAGGACAAACGTCCTAACATCAACTTATAAAAGTAGGCTTTTAACCCTATCAATAATGTGGTTTTTCAACCACGCTTCGGCATTCAACCCTGCCTGTCCGTAGGCATTTTTTACTCGGGTTTATATTTGCTAGAAAACATCATCTCATTTTCTAAGCTCCATTACTATATCATGTTTCCAAGAACTTGTAAAGCTTTTTACGAAAAAAATATAAAAAAGTTCGCAAAATATTTGGATTTTATTTGATTTGATACTAATTATTCTTTTGTAAAC
>NZ_DXLC01000245.1:0-5297 GCF_019414905.1 Streptococcus sp.
AGTCATAGTAGGGACTAAACATATCCATAGTAATGATTTTCACTCGACATCGGACGGCTCTATCATATTTAAGAAAGTAATCTCGAATGACGGCTTGTGTTCTACCCTCAAGAACAGTGATGATATTGAGCTTATCAAAATCTTGCGCAATGAAACTCATCTTTCCCTTGGTAAAGGCATACTCATCCCAAGACATAATCTCAGGCAGATGTCTAAAATTACACTCAAAGTAGAAGTCATTGAGCTTGCGGATGACAGTTGAAGTTGAAATGGCCAACTGATGAGCAATATCGGTCATAGAAGTCTTTTCAATCAACTTTTGAGCAATTTTTTGGTTGATAATACGAGGGATTTGGTGATTCTTCTTGACGAGGGAAGTCTCAGCGACCATCATTTTCAAGCACTGATAGCACTTAAACCGACGCTTTCTAAGGAGAATTCTAGTAGTCATACCAGTCGTTTCGAGGTAAGGGATCTTAGACGGTTTTTGAAAGTCATATTTTTTCATTTGGCTTCCACAATCAGGACAAGATGGAGCCTCATAATCCAGCTTAGCGATAATTTCTTTGTGGGTATCCATATTGATGATATCTAGAATCTTGATGTTTGGGTCTTTAATATCGAGCAGTTTTGTGATAAAATGTAATTGTTCCATATGAATCTTTCTAATGATAGTTTTGTCGCTTTTCATTATAGGTCATATGGGACTTTTTTTCTACAACAAAATAGGCTCCATAATATCTATAGGGGATTTACCCACTACAAATATTATAGAGCCAAAAATTTTTGCTCTTTTTTCGTATTTCATAAACATTTCATATTTGGGTTTTATAATAGTCTTACAAATATGGAGGTGACAAATGAATCCAATCCAAAGAGCTTGGGCTTATGTCAGCAGAAAACGGCTGAGAAGTTTTATTTTATTTCTGATTTTATTGGTCCTATTAGGCGGAATTTCAGCCTGTTTGACTCTGATGAAGTCCAATAAAACAGTGGAAACCAATCTTTACAAATCACTCAATACATCTTTTTCTATTAAGAAGATAGAAAATGGTCAGACCTTCAAGTTGTCAGACCTAGCATCTGTAAACAAGATTAAGGGACTGGAAAATGTTTCTCCTGAACTCGAGACGATTGCAAAACTAAAAGACAAGGAAGCGGTGAGTGGCGAGCAGAGCGTGGAGCGTGATGATTTGTCAGCTGCAGACAAAAATTTGGTTAGCATAACGGCTCTTGAGGATTCATCTAAGGATGTGACCTTTACCAGCTCGGCTTTCAACTTAAAAGAAGGGCGACACCTTCAAAAAGGAGATTTCAAGAAAATCTTGATCCACGAAGAGTTGGCTAAGAAGAACGGTCTTTCGCTTCATGACAAGATTGGCTTGGATGCTGGACAGTCAGAATCTGGCAAAGGACAAACAGTGGAGTTTGAGATTGTAGGAATCTTTTCTGGTAAAAAACAGGAGAAATTCACAGGCTTGTCTTCTGATTTCAGTGAAAACCAGGTCTTTACAGATTATGAGAGTAGCCAAAGCCTTTTGGGTAATAGTGAACCTCAAGTCAGTGCAGCTCGCTTCTATGTAGAAAATCCTAAGGAAATGGACGGACTCATGAATCAGGTGGAAAACTTGGCCTTGGAAAATCAAGGGTATCAAGTTGAAAAGGAAAACAAGGCTTTTGAACAAATCAAAGACTCGGTTGCAACTTTCCAAACCTTTCTGACCATTTTCCTTTATGGGATTATGATAGCAGGAGCAGGAGCCTTAATTCTTGTTTTGTCTCTCTGGTTGAGAGAACGGGTCTACGAAGTGGGAATTTTACTTGCACTTGGAAAAGGCAAGAGCTCGATCTTCCTACAATTTTGTTTAGAGGTTGTTTTGGTGTCTCTCGGTGCTTTGCTTCCAGCATTTGTTGCAGGAAATGCAATCACATCTTACCTACTCCAAACCCTACTAGCAAGTGGAGATCAGGTAGCCTTACAAGACACGCTAACTAAAGCAAGTGGTTTATCAGCCAGCATCCTATCTTTTGCAGAATCCTATGTCTTTCTGTTGTTGATTAGTTGCTTATCTGTAACCCTTTGTTTCCTATTCTTATTTAGAAAATCACCTAAAGAAATTTTATCATCTATTAGTTAAGAAGGAGAAATCATGACTTTATTACAATTACAAGATGTTACCTACCGTTATAAAAACACTGCTGAAGCAGTCCTATATCAGATCAATTATAATTTTGAACCCGGGAAATTTTACAGTATTATTGGTGAATCAGGAGCAGGAAAATCCACTCTCTTATCCCTACTTGCTGGTCTAGATAGTCCTGTTGAAGGTTCTATCCTTTTCCAAGGAGAGGACATTCGTAAGAAGGGCTATTCTTACCATCGTATGCACCATATTTCCCTGGTCTTTCAAAATTATAATTTGATAGATTATCTTTCTCCACTGGAAAATATCCGCTTGGTCAATAAAAAGGCAAGCAAGGATACGCTGCTTGAGCTTGGTTTAGATGAAAGTCAGATCAAGCGGAATGTTCTCCAGTTATCAGGTGGTCAACAACAACGTGTTGCCATTGCTCGCAGTTTGGTATCAGAAGCTCCAGTTATTCTAGCTGATGAGCCAACAGGAAATTTGGATCCTAAGACTGCTGGAGATATTGTCGAACTGCTCAAATCACTTGCCCAGAAAACAGGTAAATGTGTGATCGTCGTAACCCACAGTAAAGAAGTGGCACAAGCGTCAGATATTACACTTGAGTTGAAGGATAAGAAACTAACTGAAACTCGCAATACGACGAAATAATATGAGCTTTTTCTACTAGAACAATAAAATAGAACAACATTTAGAAAGGGAACCTATGTTACACAACGCATTTGCCTATGTTACAAGGAAGTTTTTCAAATCGATTGTCATCTTCCTGATTATTCTCCTCATGGCTAGCTTGAGTTTGGTCGGCTTGTCCATCAAGGGAGCTACTGCCAAGGCTTCTCAGGAGACATTTAAAAATATCACCAACAGCTTCTCCATGCAAATCAATCGTCGCGTCAATCAAGGAACGCCACGTGGTGCTGGGAATATCAAGGGTGAAGATATCAAAAAAATCACCGAAAACAAGGCCATTGAGTCTTATGTGAAACGCATCAACGCTATCGGAGATTTGACTGGCTATGAACTCATCGAAACGCCAGAAACCAAGAAAAATCTGACACCTGACCGTGCCAAACATTTTGGAAGTAGCTTGATGATTACAGGTGTCAATGACTCCTCTAAAGAAGACAAGTTTGTCTCTGGTTCTTATAAGCTGGTCGAAGGTGAGCACCTAACCAACGATGACAAGGACAAGATCCTCCTGCACAAGGACTTGGCAGCCAAACACGGCTGGAAAGTAGGGGACAAGGTCAAACTAGACTCTAATATCTACGATGCCGATAATGAAAAAGGGGCCAAGGAAACAGTCGAAGTGACCATTAAGGGACTCTTTGATGGTCACAATAAGTCGGCAGTTACCTACTCACAAGAACTTTACGAAAACACAGCTATCACAGACATTCACACTGCTGCAAAACTTTATGGATACACAGAAGACACAGCCATTTATGGGGACGCAACCTTCTTTGTAACAGCAGATAAGAACTTGGATGATGTCATGAAAGAATTGAATGGTATCAGTGGTATCAACTGGAAGAGCTACACACTCGTTAAGAGCTCATCTAACTACCCAGCTCTTGAGCAATCCATCTCTGGTATGTACAAGATGGCCAACCTCCTCTTCTGGGGTAGCTTGAGCTTCTCAGTCCTTCTCCTTGCTCTCTTGCTCAGCCTTTGGATCAATGCCCGTCGCAAGGAAGTGGGAATCCTCCTCTCTATCGGTCTCAAGCAGGCAAGTATCTTGGGGCAATTTATCACCGAATCCATCTTGATTGCCATCCCTGCTCTTGTTTCTGCTTACTTCCTAGCCAACTATACAGCTCGTGCAATCGGAAACACTGTTCTTGCCAATGTAACTTCTGGTGTTGCCAAACAGGCTAGCAAGGCTGCTCAAGCCTCTAACCTTGGTGGTGGTGCAGAAGTAGATGGCTTTAGTAAGACCTTGTCGAGTCTAGACATTTCTATTCAGACATCAGACTTTATCATCGTCTTTGTCCTTGCATTGGTTCTAGTGGTTCTCGTTATGGCACTTGCTTCAAGCAATCTCCTTAGAAAACAACCAAAAGAGCTTCTGCTGGATGGCGAATAAGTTTGAAAAAATGATTCTGGAAATAGCGAAAGCATCTTGTTTTTCTATTCAAGAATGGTGGATAGAGAATGGCTATTTAACAATACAAAATAGAGCTGAAAGCAGTGGTGAAAATCATTGCTTTCAGTTGCTTTCCTTGTACTTTAGTACTTAAATATGATATACTAAAGTTATGGAATTTATTAGAAAGGGGTTTCGCAACTTATATATGGAATTGTGCATAAAAATCTATAGAAATCTTATCTTGAAAATAGATAGATAAATCTGTAGAAGCCTATCCATATCGCAAACATAGGCTAGTAGACCTAGGCAGGGTATACTTTGGAAAATATAGAATAGTGAGGAAAAATAAACATTATGAGACAAACAAATGTTAGAGGAAGCTTGTCCCTCCGTGGTTTTAGAAAATTGAGAACTGGTGCAATTGTTGCGACAGGTGTGATTCTACTAGGTCTGGGCTTTTTAGCTCCAACTGTATCAGCAAATGAACAAGATGGTGTCTGGGTAGCCAGAACAGTTGCAGAAGTAAAAGCTGATATTCAAAATATAAACAATTTATCACACTACACAATTAAGTGGGGAGATACACTGAGTGCTATTAGTGGGGCAACGGGGCTATCTGTTGATAGTTTGGTTGAGATAAATCGTATTGCAAATAGAGATTTGATTTTTGCTAATAATAAATTGTATTTTAGCGAAGAAGCTTTTCTAAAAGATGGAAATACAGAAGTAAAAAGACAGCAAGTGTCGATTGATAATTCTGGTAGCCGTCAAAGTTATGAAGTTGAAACAAAGACAGATACTGTAACTGGAGAGCAAACTACTACTGTTAAACAAACGACACCAGTAGTTGTGGAAACACCAGCAGTATCAGCACCGAAATCAGAAACCTCAGTCTCAGTTGCGCCGAAAGCAGAGGAACCATCGACACCAGCACCGAAAGAAGAGACTCCATCGACACCAGCGCCAAAAGTGGAAGAGCCATCGACACCAGCACCGAAAGAAGAGACTCCAGCAACACCAGCGCCAAAAGCGGAAGAGCCAGTGACACCGGCACCGAAAGC
>NZ_DXLC01000246.1:0-5599 GCF_019414905.1 Streptococcus sp.
GCCATACATCAATAATGGGATATGGAGCAGGGTGTGCTGTAGTTGCACTAACAACACTAGCTGCAGTAGCAAAGCCAAAACTTAAAACACTTGCAACTAGAAAAACAGATGCTTTCTTATTAATTCTTTTTTCATTTTACTTCTCCTTGAAGTTAAATATTTGATGAAGATTAAATAATAGTCCCTTTTTAGTCCCTCCATATTACTTTAATATGAATTGATTATATTTAGGTTTTTAATCACCGTTACGGTATCTAGAGTCGTTAAAATATCTCATAACTAACCCTCTTTTTAAAATTGAACATATCTAGATGTATTCGTTTACATTTGCAATTATAGTACTTATTTTTTAGTTTGTCAAGTATTTATAGTATATTTTTTTTGATAAAATGGGATTATCTATAAAGGCGATTTTCGAATCAACAAAATAATTATCCAACTTAACCAGTAAGCAAAATCGGCTGTTACAGTTTTTGTTACCTTGTTTTAAAAAATTAGTTGACAATAATTACTCTACGAGTATAATAGTTACTATACATCAGAAAAGAGGTTAACTATTTTGAAAAAAGCTCACGTTTATGCTATCCCTGCTATTGGAGCTGCTCTCATTGCTGTTTTGGCACAAATCAGTCTTCCAATTGGACCCGTCCCCTTCACTCTGCAAAACTTTGCAATCGGCTTAATTGCTACTGTCTTTAGACCGAGAGAGGCTGTGCTTTCTGTTGGACTCTATCTTCTTCTTGGTGCTATCGGTCTTCCTGTTTTTGCAGGAGGTGGAGCTGGATTGCAGGCGTTGGTTGGTCCTACTGCAGGCTATCTTTCGTTTTATCTTGTATACTCTGGACTTACTTCCTCTCTAACCAACAGCAAGAGTGGTGTTGCCAAGA
This sequence comes from Streptococcus sp., assembly GCF_019414905.1. Taxonomy (GTDB): domain Bacteria; phylum Bacillota; class Bacilli; order Lactobacillales; family Streptococcaceae; genus Streptococcus. The sequence goes on from NZ_DXLC01000246.1 coordinate 888, forward strand.
TTTTTCTTGCAAACCTCTTGGGTGATGCCCTTGTCTTTATCGGAGGGATTCTTAGCTTGCATTTCCTAGCTGGAATGGCATTTGAAAAAGCTCTTGTTGTGGGGGTATTTCCCTTTATCATCCCAGATCTTGGTAAAATTATTGCTATTAGTTTTATTAGCCGTCCCCTACTTCAACGCCTTAAAAATCAGGCTTACTTCGCTAACTAAAAAAGGATATCGAGTTGTCATGACTCAGTATCCTTTTCTTTCATTTTGTAAACTTAGTTTCCTTTAAAGGCATCCACCATCGTTTGAAATTCTTCATTGGAGAGAGTAATCCCTTTGCCCATTTTAGTATGATCTGGGCTCCAAGCACGAATATCAAACTTTGCAGGAGCACCATTAAAGCTCACACGGTTGATTTCCTTGGTCCAACCTTTTTCGTTTTCAGAGAGAGTCAACAAGTGCTCTTCGATTTCAAATGTAAATTCTGCCATTTTCTTCTCCTTTTTTAGCTTTCATTTGATTATTCGTAAAATCTTGTAGATTTTAGGAAAATTTTATATAATATTGATATAAAAGAAGGGAGGCCAATATGAGACATAAATTCCAGCAAGTTCTAGATAAAATACATGACTTTTTAAATGGACATGACCAACCTGACCAGACTGAAAGCAACTCCCTTACAGCCACTATTGAAGAGGCTATCCAGAAACAAACCGCTGTTCACCTTATCTTGTCTGAGGCAAGTTTTACAGGTGATATCATCAAATACGATCAGCAACGCCAGCAAATTATCGTGAAAAATTTTGCCAAAAATGTGACCCGTATTATCCGCATAAGCGATATTCAACGCCTGCGATTTGTCCCCTCAACTGTCCAAACAGCCCAAAAAAATAGATTTAAGAAAGAGTGAGATGTAGTTGTTTCATCCCACTCTTTTTTCTTAGCGAATTTGTTCAAAATGTAAATGAACTGCGATATGATCTCCATAACCACTTCTTTCCAAGTCACGTTGTAGACGATAGGAAATGTAGTGTTCTGCAATGGTAATGTAACCTGCACCCAGCAAACGATGTTCAACCATAGACTGAATCATGCTGATGGTCGCACGTTCCACCTTGGCCTCTTCCAAATCCAAAACCACTTTCTTAGTGACTTGTGCAAGGTTTTGACGTAAATCATCTGTCAATACATAGACAGTCTGGGCTGCCTTTAAGATAGCTTGGTAAATCTTATCTGGATTAAATTCAGCAATTTCTCCATCACGTTTGATTACTTGCATAGGTTTCTCCTTTATTCTTTGTTTTCTTTGATTTCTGCCAGCATTTTTTCTTCTTCTGCTGTAAGTTGATAATTTTCTAACAAATCTGGTCTGCGCTCGTAGGTTTTCTTCAAACTCTCATACAATCGCCACTGACGAATCTTTTCATGGTGTCCGCTCATCAGTACATCTGGCACAACCATGCCTCGATAATCATAGGGACGTGTGTACTGAGGATATTCAAGAAGGCCTGAAGAAAAACTATCATCTTGGTGGCTAGACTCCTTGCCAATCACTTCTGGAATCAGGCGTACCGTAGCATCAATCATGGTCATAGCCGCCAACTCTCCACCAGTCAAGACATAGTCGCCTAGGGAGATCTCATCTGTCACCAAGGTCTTAATTCGCTCATCATAACCCTCATAGTGCCCACAGATAAAGATTAGCTCTTCCTCTTGAGCCAAATCCTCAGCATAAGCCTGATCAAACTGCTTGCCAGCTGGGTCTAGGAGAATAACGCGCGGATTTTTCTTTTCAATAGCGTCAAAGGCATCGAAAATAGGTTGTGCTCGGAGCAACATCCCCTGACCACCTCCGTAGGGCTCATCGTCTACATGGCGGGCCTTTTCAGCATTTTCTCGAAAATTATGATACTGGATATCCAAGAGCCCTTTTTCTCGAGCCTTTCCAACGATTGAGTGCTCCAGTGGAGAAAACATCTCTGGAAAGAGGGTTAAAATATCAATCTTCATCGTCTAACCCTTCTAAGATTTCCACATCGACGCGGTTATTCGGAATATCAACATTGAGAACCACTGGTGGGATATAAGGCAATAACAAATCACGCTTGCCTTTTCGCTTGACTACCCAGACATCGTTAGCACCTGGTTGTAGGATTTCCTTGATGGTTCCAATCAAGTTGTCTCCCTCATAGACCTCCAAACCGATAATCTCGTGATAATAAAATTCACCATCGTCTAGGTCATTCAAATCTTCCTCAGCAACCTTGAGACTATATCCCTTGTACTTTTCAATAGCATTGATATGGTACATATCTTTGAATTTTATAATGTCAAAGTTCTTCTGTTTACGGTGGCTAGCGATGGTCACTGTTTGGACAAACTGATCTTTTTCATCAAACAAGGCCAGCTCAGCACCTTTTTTAAACCGTTCTTCTGCAAAATCCGTCACAGACAAGACTCGCATCTCACCCTGCAATCCTTGCGTATTGACGATTTTCCCAACATTAAAGTAGTTCATCTTGTCTCCTGTACTCTATTTCTTTCCATCTTATTCGGACAATTCTCGAATAATAGTCACAATTTTTTCTGATTCTGACCATTGTAAATAATGGTGATTCCCTCCTAAAATGAGTTTAGTATTGGAAGTCCAATATTCTGATTCTCTGTACTCTTTTTCTCTATAAGGCTGACAAAAAATAAATACAGGGACATGAGATTATATCGATACATTCTCAAAATCTTCCTCAGTAATCTCTCCAGATATCTGAAATCCTGTATCTTGATTTTCCAACTCTGAACCTTTTTCTTGCATTATTGCCCAGATTTCTTTATTAATTTCAGGGCTAAATGTGGCTTGAGTTAAGTTCTTAAAATAAAGTTCAGGACCATACTCGTCAATCAGCCTCATCTGCTCTTCCATTTCTGGATAAGGAGTTTCTAAAAAATCAGCAAACATGACGTTTTTAGTTGTCGGTTCAATTGCTACTAAAGCCTGACACTTAATTGGTTTCTTGAGTAATTTGCAAGCTAAAATTCCACTCAAACTATGGGCACAAAGTATATATTCAGAAATCGCCAATTCTTCAAATACTTTATAAACCGCATCAGCAAGATTATCTAGATTTTTTCCAGCTTGGTCATGAATCAGACTCCTACCTGTGTTCGGAAAATCAATTGTCAAATAACCAATTGTAGAAGGAAGTTTTTCAAGTATAAGTGAAAAATTTTCATAACTTGGTAGCAAACCTGCTCCATTTAAACAAACTAGCACTTTCTTTTGCTTTCGATAAGTAACAGAGAGACTACCAATTTTCGTATATACTTCAATCCTCTTCATAAAGAAATCCACTCGTTCTATATAATGAATTACTAAAAATCCTTATCCTTTATTTTATCACGTTCCAAGGATTTTCTCAAGTTGGAGGAAGGGGACATCAATTCTCCTTCACCTTCAAAAATCCTTCCAAATAATGTTTATGTTGGTAGTTAACGGCTGCGGTTTTGTCTTTCTCAAAGATGCTTCTAGTTAGATCAATATGCTTGATAGCCGCGATTGCAAGATCATGGTGAAGAATATCGGCTACGTTCTTTAGTAAGTTCCTCATTCGAATCCTATCCCTTCTTGTCGACTAGAGCGCCTATTCAAAACCTCAGCTACTTCTCCGATTTCCTCCACTAACTTCATAAAGAGACCTCCCTCAGTTCGAGACTACTGGTAATGTTCGAGTAATACTCTTCGAAAATCAAATTCAAACTACGTCAGCTTCACCTTGCCGTACTCCAGTACAGCCTGCAGCTAGCTTCCTAGTTTGCTCTTTGATTTTCATTGACTATAACTAGTCTTGTATTGTCTAAACGTTAAATCCTTTATATCCTGCTCCTTGCAAAAAAAGCGAGACATTCGTCCCGCCCTTCTTATTTTTCGTCAATAACGATTCTTACTTTTTTGTCTTCAGTTGGGACAGAGTAGACAATCGTTCTTATCGCAGAAATAGTGCGACCCTTACGACCGATTACACGACCCACATCGCTTTGATCAAGATCCAAATGATATTCCAAAAATTCTGGTGTATCTTCAATCTTGATAGTTAAGGCATCTGGTTGTGAAATCAAGGGTTTCACAATCGCAATAATGAGATTTTCAATCGTATCCATCTGTCAACCTACTTTAAACTTATTTTGAGAATTTAGAATCGTGGAATTTTTTCAATACGCCTTCTTTTGAAAGGATGTTGCGAACTGTATCTGAAGGTTGAGCTCCATCAGCCAACCATGCAAGAACGCGGTCTTCTTTCAAAGTTACTTGGTTTTCAGCAACAAGTGGGTTGTAAGTTCCAACTGTTTCGATGAAACGTCCGTCACGTGGTGAACGTGAATCTGCTACGTTGATACGGTAGAAAGGTTTTTTCTTAGAACCCATACGAGTCAAACGGATTTTAACTGCCATTTTTAAAGTCTCTTTTCTTATTTTTTATTTCGGTGAAATAGCTGAGCTATTTAGCACATGTTCTATTATAGCAGATTTCTGACAGGTGTCAAGAAAAAAACTTGACAGAGTTTTAATTTTTTTACTACTAGAAATTTTTAGTAAAATCTTTTACATTTGAAATCACACTCCTTTTAGGGTACAATGGTAGAAATGAATTTTTGAGAGGTTAACAATGAAAAAACTAGCAACCCTTCTTTTACTATCAACTGTAGCCCTAGCCGGATGTAGCAGCATCC
>NZ_DXLC01000247.1:0-1967 GCF_019414905.1 Streptococcus sp.
AGGCCATGACAAAGTTCACTCCACCATTAGGGAAGAGGGAGAAATTGTCGGTGACATTGGCCAAACTTGCTACTCCATGAGGTTTCTTAAAGCCAGTCAAGACCATAAAGACTCCTGTTGCAATCATAGCTAAAATAGCCACAATCTTGACCATCGCAAACCAAAACTCAACTTCCCCAAAGAGCTTCACTGCAATCAGATTGACCAAGGCTAGAATGGTCAAAAATCCAATCTCAATCATCCAACTTGGCCAGCTTGGGAACCAAAACTGCACATAATGTGCGATAGCAGTGATTTCCGCCATACCGATAAAAACAACGGATAGCCAGTAAGACCAGACTGAAAAATACCCCCAGCCCTTACCCAAATGGCGCGTGATAAAGTTGATAAAGGTATGTTGCTCAGGGTCTTGGTAGAGCATTTCTCCAACCGCACGCATCATGAGGAACATGAAAGCCCCAGTAATCATATAAATCAGTACAATGGAAGGACCTGTTAGGCTAATAGAACGACCTGCTCCCAAAAAGAGTCCTGTTCCGATTGTCCCAGCAATGGCCATAACCTGCACGTGACGATTAGTTAAACCACGCTCCATCTTATTTTTTTTCTTCTTTAAACTCATATAGTCTCCAATTCAATTTAAAATGGAAAAAGGAGTGAGTGAAGCGCACAGCCTCCCCACTCCTTTTTTGTTTTTAGGCTGTTTTTTCAACCTTCAAGATTTTTACATCATAGCTACCAACAGGTGTTTCAATGGTTGCTGTATCACCTGTTTTCTTGCCAATCAAGGCTTGTCCAATTGGACTTTCATTCGACACTTTACCTGCAAAGGCATCCGCACCAGCTGAACCTACGATAATATAAACTTCTTCTTCGTCCTCACCAATTTCTTGGATAGTGACTGTTTTACCAATCGCTACTTCGTCTTGAGCAACTGAGTCACTATTGACGATTTCAGCATAACGGATTTTTGTTTCCAAGCTAGAGATTTGTCCTTCGACAAAGGCTTGTTCATCCTTAGCCGCTTCGTATTCACTGTTTTCAGAAAGGTCACCGTATGAACGGGCAATCTTAATGCGTTCTACCACTTCTGGGCGGCGGACCAATTTCAATTCTTCTAATTCTTTTTCAAGTTTTTCCTTTTCCGCAAGGGTCATAGGATATGTTTTTTCTGCCATTTTTCTCAACTTTCTTCTGATGATATTTTCTAACTAAAATTATGTGAAGCATCACATAATTTTAGTTTGTTTGGTTTAATTTGCTGTTGACATGTTCAGCGACATTACGATCATGCTCCTCCTGAGTAGCAGCATAATAGACCTTACCATCTGTAACATTAGCTACAAAGTATAAGTTATCACTCTTAGTCTGATTAATACTTGCCTCGATGGCATCCAAGCTTGGACTATCTACTGGACCTGGCATCAAACCAGCTTTCGTATAAACATTATACGGTGAATTAATTGTCGTATCAATTCCAGCATCATCAGCAAGACTAATCTTCTGACCAAGTTTTCCTTGAGCATACAAGATTGCAATATTGCTTTGAAGTGGCATACCAAGATTCAAGCGATTGTAGAATACACCTGCAATCAACTTACGGTCTTCCGTCTTAGCTCCTTCTTTTTCGACAAGAGAAGCAATGGTCAGCAATTCATTGACCGTCAAATTCTTAGACTTAATCGTACTGTAATGAGGTGCCAAAGTCTTGTCCATAGCTGCCAACATCTCATCAATCAAGCTTTCAATAGTTGTACTTTCCTTGATAGAGTATGTAGCTGGGAAGAGGAATCCTTCCAAACGGTAACGAACGCCACTTTCCTTTGTAGGCAAGCTTTCAAGTAGACTAGGATATTTGGCAACTTCTTGACTAATAAAGTTGTCATCTTGCACTTTAGCCAAGAAAGCTTCCGCTGTCAAAGGCTCTTTGAAGTCACCTTGCAATTGACCTACAGCTTGTGCCATTT
>NZ_DXLC01000248.1:0-3020 GCF_019414905.1 Streptococcus sp.
CAACCTGCGGCTAGCTTCCTAGTTTGCTCTTTGATTTTCATTGAGTATAAGATTGTAAGTGAAGGAGTGTGATATGAAAAAGTGGTGGAAAGAGCTGATAGACAAGCCTTTAGTAAAAGCTTTTTTGCATTATTATCAAGCATCAGATAGTGAGTTGACCAGTGTCGCCGTAGCCTACTATTGGTTGATTTCGATTTTTCCCCTTCTTTTGGTGGTGGTCAATATCCTCCCTTATTTTCAGATTCCAGTTTCCAATTTTTTAAAGGTCGTTAATGAATTCTTGCCCGATACCATGTATGATGTGGTCGCAAAGATTATTACAGAAGTGCTGACCCAACCGTCAACGGGTTTATTGAGTTTTGCGGTTTTGTCAGCCCTCTGGACCTTTTCAAAATCCATGAATTTCCTACAGAAAGCCTTTAATAAAGCTTACGGAGTAGCAAAAAATCGTGGGATGATTTCTCATCAACTCATGAGTTTGTTTGTCAGTTTTGGCTTGCAGATTCTCTTTGCCTTGGCTCTCTTTCTGAGTGTTTTTGGCCGTATGCTCCTCAACCTTATCAAAAGCTACTGGAAATCAGATAGTCCTCTCTTTGATTACCTGCAAGATCTAACAGGCCCCTTGGTCTATGCCTTGATTTTCGCTATCTTGGTTATGCTTTACTATTTCCTGCCTAATGTTAAGGTGCGACGAATTCGACATGTATTACCAGGTAGCACTTTTGTCTTGTTGACTCTGGTCTTACTGCTCAATATTTTTTCAGTCTATGTCAACAACTATGTTAATCACCTCGTGGACGTCCGTTTCTTCAGTTCCATCATCGTTGTGGTCATGATGTTCTGGTTTATTCTCATCGCTAAGATTTTGATTGTCGGTGCGGTGATCAATGCCAGTGTCCAGAGTTTGAAAGATTCGAGCTTGAGAAAAAATTAACTCAATTTTTATCCATAACAAAACGCATACTATCAAGTTTTTATAATACCTGATAATATGCGTTTTTTGATTATGTAAATTAATAGATAAACATGGCATCGCCAAAACTAAAGAAGCGGTAGTGTTCTTGGATGGCATGGCGGTAAGCGTCTAAGACTAATTCACGGCCTGCAAAGGCAGAAACCAACATGACCAGAGTTGATTTTGGCAGGTGGAAGTTGGTTGAGAAGGCATCCACAACCTTCCATTGGTAGCCTGGTTTGATAAAGATATTGGTCCAGCCAGAATCTGCCTTGATTTGCCCATCAAACTTGGAACCAATAGTCTCCAATGTGCGGATAGAAGTGGTTCCAACAGCGATGACGCGACCACCATTTTCCTTAACAGAGCGAAGAGTGGCAGCTGCTTCCTCAGAAAGCTGGTAGAATTCTGAGTGCATTTCGTGTTCGTCTAGATTGTCCACAGAAACGGGTCTAAAGGTTCCGAGTCCGACATGGAGAGTCAAATAGACCAGATGGACTCCTTTGGCTTGGATTTCTGCCAGCAGTTCTTTGGTGAAGTGTAGTCCAGCAGTCGGTGCAGCAGCAGAGCCACTTTCCTTGGCGTAGACGGTTTGATAACGTTCACGGTCATCCAGTTTTTCGTGGATATAAGGTGGCAGAGGCATTTCACCCAGGCTTTCCAAGACTTCTAGGAAAATTCCTTGGTATTCAAAGCGAACAATACGGCCCCCGTGGGTCAATTCTTCCGTCACGACAGCGCTGAGGCGACCATCACCAAAGTTAACACGAGTGCCAACCTTGAGGCGTTTAGCAGGTTTAGCCAGAACTTCCCACTCATCTCCAGCAGTATTTTTTAGCAGGAGAAGTTCCACATGGCCTCCTGTCTCCTCTTTTTGACCATAGAGGCGAGCAGGGAGAACGCGGGTGTCGTTCATGACAAGGGCATCACCAGGTTCCAGCATGTCAATAATAGAGTGGAAGTGTTTATCCTGCATTTCTCCCGTCTCACGGTTGACGATGAGGAGTTTAGAGGCATCTCGTTTTTCAAGGGGTGTTTGGGCAATCAATTCCTCAGGTAAGTGGAAATCAAAATCAGCTGTATTCATTTTATTCATCATTCTTTCTAAGTTCTAATCCTATCCATTATAACATGTTTCAAGTGTGGGCGCTCTTTTTTTAGAAATTAAATCGTTTTCACTTGACAAAAATTGGTCTATACCATATAATAAATATAGACTAAACGGAGGATGAAAAGATGAAAGTTATTAAAGTTGAAAACCAAGTTGAAGGTGGAAAAGTTGCTTTTGAGATTTTGAAGGAAAAATTGGCCAACGGAGCTCAAACCCTAGGACTTGCGACAGGAAGTAGCCCGCTTGAATTTTACAAAGAAATCGTTGAAAGTGACCTTGATTTTTCAAATCTAACCAGTGTCAACCTTGATGAATATGTAGGTCTTGATGGCGACAATCCTCAGTCTTACCGCCACTTCATGCAAGAAAACTTGTTCAACCAAAAACCATTTAAAGAAAGTTTCTTGCCTCGTGGGGTTAAGGATCATGCTGAAGCTGAAGTTGAACGCTACAATCAAATTTTGGCTGACCATCCAGTTGATCTGCAAATCTTGGGAATCGGTCGTAATGGACATATCGGATTTAATGAGCCTGGTACTCCATTTGACAGTCAAACACATCTAGTAGAGCTTGATCAGTCTACTATCGAAGCCAATGCTCGCTTCTTTGACAAGATTGAAGATGTTCCAACCCAAGCCATTTCAATGGGAATTAAAAACATCTTGGATGCCAAGTCAATTATTCTCTTTGCTTACGGCGAATCAAAAGCAGAAGCCATTGCCGGCACCGTGTCTGGTCCAGTGACCGAGAACCTACCAGCAAGTAGCCTCCAAAATCACCCTGATGTGACGATTATTGCAGATGCTGAAGCGCTCAGCTTACTTGAAAAATAAAAAACGAACCCCTTCAGTTTCTTCTATCTGAGTGCTTTAAACTCTTGTATAAATGGAAGAAAAAATAAAAATTAAACCGCATTTTTTCTTGACAATTATTATTTTTACGTGTAAAATAGAA
>NZ_DXLC01000249.1:0-4579 GCF_019414905.1 Streptococcus sp.
AGTGAAAATACATAAATGAGTCCTTGGATGACTATTCCCACTCAACTGTTGCAGGTGGTTTACTTGTAATATCGTAGACGATACGGTTAACGTGATCCACTTCGTTTACGATACGTACTGAGATTTTTTGAAGGACTTCCCAAGGAATTTTGGCAAAGTCAGCTGTCATACCATCGATCGAGGTAATAGCACGGATTGCAATTGTGTAGTCGTACGTACGACCGTCACCCATAACACCGACTGAACGAACACCTGTATTAACTGTGAAGTATTGCCAGATATCGCGGTCAAGACCAGCTTTGGCAATTTCTTCACGAAGGATAGCATCTGATTCACGAACGGTTTCTAGTTTCTCTTCAGTGATTTCACCCATGACACGGATAGCAAGTCCTGGTCCTGGAAATGGTTGGCGCCATACGATATGGTCTGGCATACCAAGCTCTGTACCAAGAGCACGAACCTCATCTTTATAAAGAGTATTGAGTGGTTCAATCAATTCAAATTGCATGTCTTCTGGAAGACCACCCACGTTGTGGTGTGACTTGATAGTTTGAGCTGTATCCGTACCAGACTCGATCACGTCGGTATATAAGGTACCTTGAGCAAGGAATTTCACATCTTTGAGCTTGCTTGCTTCGTCATCAAATACATAGACAAACTCATTACCGATGATTTTACGTTTTTGTTCAGGGTCAGAAACGCCAGCAAGTTTATCAAGGAAACGTTTAGCAGCGTCTGCTTTGACGATATTCAAACCAAACTTACCACCAAGCATGTCCATAACTTGGTCCGCTTCTCCTTTACGAAGAAGACCGTGGTCTACGAAGATACAAATCAATTGATCGCCAATAGCCTTTTGGAGAAGAACCCCAACGACAGATGAGTCAACCCCACCTGATAGACCAAGAAGGACACGTTTATCACCGACGGTTTCACGAATTTTTTGGATCTGCATATCAATGAAGTTATCCATTGACCAGTCGCCTTTAGCCTTACAGATGTTAAGAGCAAAGTTACGAAGGATATCATTTCCGTATACAGAATGACGAACTTCTGGGTGGAATTGGATACCGTAAATATGTTTATCAGGGTTTTCAATGGCTGCATAAGGGCAGTCAGCTGATGTACCTGTACGAACAAAGTCAGAAGGAATTTCAGTAACTGCATCACCATGGCTCATCAATACAGTTTGTTCATCAGGTGTTGATTCAAAAAGAGCTGATGGTGTATGTGTTAGGGTTGATTGACCGTATTCACGATTTCCAGCATCACCTGCAGGAACAACTTTTCCTCCAAGTTTATGGGTCAATAACTGCATACCGTAACAAATTCCCAAAATAGGAATTCCAAGTTCGAAGATTTCTGGGTCAATATCAAATGAACCATCTTCATATACAGAGTTAGGACCACCTGATAGAATAATTCCTACAGGATTGATTTCACGAACTTCAGCAGCTGAAATTTTATGGCTTTTTAGTTCTGAAAAAACACCAATCTCACGGATACGGCGTGAAATCAGCTGGTTGTATTGGCTACCATAGTCCAATACGATGATTTTTTCTACATCTTGCAAATCAGTTGAAATGTTGCTCATCTTTTTCCTTTCTCAAAAGAAATATCTTTTTTCAATATTCTATCACAAATAAGGGCGAATTACCAACTAAACAAGGCGAAGTTTGACTTTTTCTAGTTTATTGGGGTACAATAGAGAAAAGATAGAAATGAAGTGAAAAATATGCTACCCGCTTATATGAAAATCCATGACCAGATTAAAAAGGATATTGACGAACATCGTTGGGCCATCGGTGAGAGACTTCCAAGTGAACGAGATTTAGCAGAGCAGTTTGCGGTCAGTCGCATGACCCTCCGCCAAGCTATATCTCTATTAGTTGAAGAAGGTGTTTTAGAGCGCAGAGTTGGAAGTGGCACCTTTGTATCCAGTACACGTGTACAAGAAAAGATGCGAGGGACAACCAGTTTTACTGAAATTGTTAAGTCCCAAGGTAAAGTACCCTCTAGCCAACTCATTTCCTACAGAAAAACCATTCCCAATGAACAGGAAGTTGCCAAGCTAGGAATTTCTCCAACGGAGAATATTATCCGAATGGAACGTGTTCGCTATGCCGACCAAGTTCCTCTGGTTTATGAAGTTGCTTCGATTCCTGAAAAATTCATTAAGGACTTTAAAAAAGAAGAAATCACCAGTCATTTCTTTCAAACTCTGCAAAAACACGGCTACCGTATTGGTAAATCACAGCAGACTATTTATGCTCGTCTTGCTAAGGAAAAAATTGCCCACTATTTGGAAGTTGAAAAAGGACATGCTATTCTAGGTTTGACTCAGGTTTCCTACCTAGAAGATGGTACTGCATTTGAATACGTAAAAAGTCAGTATGTAGGCGAACGCTTTGAATTTTATCTTGAAAATAATTAGATTACCACGCAAAAACTCTCTGTCACGGACGACAAAGAGTCTTTTTATTTTTCTAAGACTAAATCTTTCAACGAAATCAGAGTTACAGCAAACAATATCATTGCCATACCAAGAAAATCAATAGGATAAAATTGTTCATTCATAATTAGGAAGGCAAAGAAAACTGCCGAAATTGGCTCAATAGAAGCCAACAAGCTTGACTTGACCGGTCCAATCAGACTGGCTCCTTTTAAGAAGGCTGTATAGGCAAAGACAGTACCGATAAGGATAATGCCCGCAAATGCAAGGAGAAAATCAAGACTAGTTGGGATAGCAGTCTGTAGAACCCCTGTAAAAGGAAGGGCGACCAAACCAGCTATGACCATTCCCACACCAATGAGCAAACTGCTCCCCCACTTCTTAATCAAGGCTATGGGCAAAATGATATACAGTGCGTAAGTCAGAGCAGAAAAGAGACCCCAGAACAGGCCTGCAGGTGTCATGGATAACTGGTCCAACTGCCCATGAGTTGCAATCAGGAAGGTCCCTCCAATGGCTAATATGATAGAAACTATCTCTCCCAGTGTCGGTGCCACCTTATCCTTGATACAGCTATAAATCAAAATCCCGACAGGACAAACATACTGAAGCACCGTCGCGGTTCCTGCATTGGTCTCCTGAATAGCAGTTAGATAGGCAAATTGATTGAGGAAGAGACCAATTAGAGCAAAAATGAGAAGAGACAGTAAACTCTTTCTATCATTTAAAAAGGCCAGCATTCTATCCTTTGCAGTAGCATAAGTCAAGACCATGAGAATCCCACCAGCGATTAAAAGACGCAAGTTGGTCAAAACCAGAGCCGAAATTCCGTGTGCCATCAGGTATTGGCCACTCGTTCCTGACAAGCCCCAAGCAATCCCAGCCACAACTGTTAATAGAGTCCCTTTTAAACTGTTTGACATGTCTCTCCTTACTCTTCTTTGCGAATCAAGTCCATCACTTGATTGCGGTCTACAATCCATTGAGCCCTCTCATCCTTTTCATAGGTACGATTCGATAGGAAAATAGCCGCTTCTTGCTTCTGGCGATTCCACATGATAAAGGTACCTGTATAGCCCGTATGGTCTAGCCAATCTCCTTCCAAATTCCAGGCCAAAGAACGTTCCTTGTCATCCAAAGGAGAAAAATTTTGACTCAAATCTCTTGCAAAATCATCTGATAAATAGTGTTCTAAAAAGATTTGTAGATCCTTTACAGTCGAAAATAAACCAGCACTACCAGCATGTCTGCCCAGGAGACGAGCCTTGGGATCATGTACCACACCTGCCTCGACACCTCTAACTGTTGGAACAGCAAGCTCAACAGGCCCAAACTGGGTATCCGCCATTCCCCAAGGTTTCCAGACTTGCTCCTGTAAAATCACATCCAAGTCTTGATTAAAGATTCTTTCCAAGATAAAACCCAACAGCAAAAAATGGACATCTGAATAAAGAAAGGCTGGCTGATTTCGTCTGTTGAGATGAAACATCGCTTCCTTTAATTCTGAGGCTATTAAAAGATCACGATTGGGAATAAAAGGATCAAGATCTGTAGCGTGAGTTAAGAGCTGACGAATAGTAATATCTGGATAATCACTCTCAGCTAAAAAATCGGTTACTGGTCTGTCAATATCTAATTGACCTCTTTCCCACAAAAAGGTACAAACTGTGCCAACCCCAACAACCTTGCTGACACTGGCTAGGTCATAAACTAGACCTGCCTCAGTCTCCAAGCCATGCTCTGGGTCACTCTGGCCTAAATAGAACTCCGTCCATTGATTGTCCTTAAAATATGCAAAAGAGGCTCCGGGATAAATCCCTGCCTCGATTTGTTCTTCTATTTTTTTAATAATCTTGGTCCACTTCATACTTCTTCAAACCACAATTCAACATTATTTCTATCTTTACCAAGGAAGAATTTTTCAGACTTAGGAATAAAATATTCGGTAGACTCAAACTTCTGGCGAAGACTTTCTATATCTAGTTCATTGACTAAGAACTTGAGCATAGATAAGTCCCAAGTAACCTTATTGTCCACAGTCAAATCTTGACCCTGAGCTGGGATAAAATCAAGTGACGCCCCAATTTCAGATACTCCCAAGAAACTTTGGACACCCGTTGGGAGGTG